>CAZGLR010000073.1:11271-16457 GCA_964526635.1 uncultured Ignavibacteriales bacterium
CCGTATAACCGAACGATGCCCCGAAGCCAATCATCAGGATATAAATCCCCATTTTCGCCACGCCACCAAAGACACCCTTGTGCGGCACCGAAAAGAAGAAATAAAACAACCCGGTGATGACACCGATAATGATCACGATATCCGAAAACCCGGTCCAGAAACCGGCCGCAAAATCGGGTGCAATAAAGGTATCAGCAAGCTGACGGTTCACCCGGTTCTGCATTTCCAGCGGAATTGCCACACCGGTCGAAATACCGATATAAAACGCAATCGGGTACCGTGAAAGCCAGCTCAGCTTTTTCGAGAAGCGGAACCACATCATAATCCCGAGAATCCCCGGTATGATATACCACCATTTCCCGGCAATCAGGCGGTCAAACAAGGTCGGAATCAGACTGGTGTAAATGAGAATCATAGCGAAATACCCGGTCGCCACCCCGACAAATAACTGCTCGGCAAACCGGTACAGCGGATTGTCCTTGTACAGGAACGAAAACACCGCCAGCGTCAGAATCACACTCACCGTCATCCAGATAAAATCATACCAGCTCATGCCTGACCTCCTCTCCGGCGGCTCATGAAGTACCCGATATTACCGATCAGGATAAACACGATAATCACAATGTGCGTCCATACCTGGACCCGCATTGCCTCCATCGCCGGACCCGGCCGATCAACCAGTTTCTCATACTGCGCGGCGCCAAGCATACCACCCATGAGACCGAAGATTTGTCCCGATCTCAAGTAGGGATAATAATCGGCTGCCATAACCCCCGTCAGCCCGCAGGCCAGCGGGGCATTATATCGTCCGTTGGCATAGGCAATCCAGAAGTCGACACCGCTGGTTCCGGTGATCAGGACAATCCCGTCGATACTGCTGTAATTGATTATCCCTTTCATCATCGGGATACTGTCGGTATTGGTACCGTAGTAGTCGCTGGGGAAGGAAATCCTGTAATTCTGGCCCATACTTAAAATCACGATGCCGGGATACGGCTTATAGCCCAGAAAGACGATATCTTCGCCATAGACCACTTCGTTGGTCGAATCGGAATGGATATACACCGAATCCATAATTTCCAGCATCGCCTGCTCAGCCATCCCGGGACCATTGGGCGACAGCGCCGTCATGATGATATTGACATCCTTCAACAGCGCCTGCTCCATGATGACATAGGTCATCGGGTGCATTTCGGCTTTTGATCCGGGATCATAGTCGATCGCCAGATGAATGTAATCTCCCGGTTCGCGCGACTCGATGAATTCATATATCGTTCGCACTTCCTTTTCGACACGAATCGGTGTGGGGAATTCAATAATGAGCGTCAGGATGATGACCAGCATCAACAGCAAATACACCCACCGTCGATCCATCTTCGTAATCTTCTCGAATATATTCATGATGCCCTCCTCAATCCTTGCCCATATAGGAACGTTCAATGCCCAGGATAATCTTGAGGGCGGTGGCAACAATTCCCAGACCGATCCCGATAATAATCGCCCGTTTGGCGGCCAGGTTCGGGACATTCAAAATCCACGAAGCCAGGTCGTTATCGAGTTTTCCCAGTGGTCCGAGATACGGATTAAAACGAAGCATCACGACCAGCGCCGACACCAGCAGTACTGTGGCCAGCGCCGACCGCGCCCGGAAGGCGCGAAAAGCCGCCGAGGCGATAAAAAACGCCAGGAGTGAATACATGGTGGCGTGCAGCGGAATCATGACATGATTGAACATGGCCCGGTATACCGTTGATTCCAGGCCACCAAACCACGGCAGCGATACAAAGATCATTCCAAACAAGCCGATCAACGCCACAACTGAGTACTGCCAGTTCTCGCTGCGGCGTCGAATTTTCTCGCCCGATACTCGAAGAAATGACCAGATACCAAGAGCCAGGGCGAAGATGCCGATAACAATCGTCCAGTCCATGACAAACTCATAAATCCATTCCGACCAGCTGTGCGGAACGAAAAACTGGAGCGCCATGAACGATCCGCCGACCAGGACGATTATCAGGGGTATTTCTCGTCTCATCTAATCGTCCTCCTAATTTCCAACCCTGAAGGCCTGTACGATGCTGTCCCAACCGGCGATGGTTGCGATCACACCGATAACAATACTGATAATCACCAGCGCTTTGCCGTAGTCCTGAGCCTTGAGCGTCCCCAGAAGCACCGGTTCACGGCCCAGGTAGGCGGATGCCGCATATAACTCTTCACCGATCAGGGTGTAGTCGGTCGCTACGACAAAGAACGGAATCTGTGTTACCTCATCCGTCCCGGATATCTGAATAGCTCCGGTCAATGATCCTGTCTCGGCCATAATCAGCGACTCGGCATAGAACTTTCCGAGATAGAAATTGGTCGCCGGTTTCTGACGCATCATAATACCATTGACCCCGCCGACATAAGCAAACTGCTGATTGGTCAGGAAGTAGACACTGTCTTCATCATAGGCATCCGGTCGACCGGCGTCGTAATAGGCCGTCTTGACCGTCTCCTGCGCAATCGTCATGACAATGGGGTCATAACACGGCACAATAATCGATGTCTGATATTCAGCCACCTTTTTGGCCACACGCGAAAGAATCGTGAACGATGCAATCGTCGCAATATCGGCGGCCGTCCCCAAACCCATGACATAGAGGATCGGCTTGCCCATCTCGGTGGCCCGCCCAATGGCTTCGTCAACAGCATCGATACCGGCCAGCGGCCGCACATATAATTTCGCCCCGTGACGAGCCCGCTGAATGAAAAACAGCGTAAAAGCGGTAAACAGAAACACCGCGATAAACACCGGCCATTTGCCCGGATTGAACCACTGCCCTTTGGCCTGTACCGGCCCGATTAAATCCGACCGATATTTACCCTCACCGGTGATCACATACAGGTAGTAGTATAAATCCGTGCCCATCGGCAGGTACCCATTACTCCCGGACTCCTTCACTCCCCGATGCCGGGCGGCGGTGGCCCCGGCCGGAATGATCGCGACCGGTTCGTCGGAAACCAGATTCCCCAGCGAATCGGCCTGCCATATCTCATAGCCGATCACATTATTGAGACCGGCGCCGTCGTCAACCGATTTCTCCCAGGTGAATGATACCGAGTGGCCGTTGTCATTCGGCGAATCAAATGCCTGAATATTGGTGGGCATCGCCGGCTCCTGAGGAAAAACCGCCATATCAGGCGCTGCCTCCTCCTGGCACCAGCCAATCCCCGCGGCCACCAGCGATACCATACACAGTATCACAAGGCGTCGTATCATACAATCCATCCCTTTATCTATATTCATTTAAAATCTATCCAGCCAACTGACCAGTCCCAGCCAATCCTCGAGCAGAAACATCAAACGGCCTACCAGCAGCGAAATACGGCCCATTACCGTATAGCCGAACGACGCTCCGAACGTAATCATGAGAATCCAGATACCGAAACGCGAGGCCGCTCCAAAAAGCCCTTTGTGCTCCCTGGAGAAAAAGAAATACACCAACCCTGATAACACTCCCAGAAACACCACGATGTTGCTGGACATCATAACCAGTTGCCCGGTCGCCGACAATGACAGGTTACTCACAAAATGCCCCACCCCCTGCCAGTTGATCAGAAGCGGCATGAAAGTCGACGATATCTGCTCAATAAAATCAGACCGCAAGAAACGCGGCAAATTCAATCCGGCTGTTGTTCCCACAATAAACGCCAGCGCCCAGCGCGAAATCCAGCCGCCTTTAGGCGACAATCGCATCAGCAGAATAATCCCCAAAATCGGTGGGATAAGAAAATGCCACTCATATCCGGAAAACTGCACCTCGAACATGCTCGACAATGTTTTGGATATCCGGGGAAACAGATTCCCCACCAGCGTCGACCAGAAACCCAGGCACATGGCATACGCCGCTGACACCCCGACATAAAGATGCTCGGCGAATTTGTAAAAAGGATTGTCCCGATACAGAAACGACAGTATCGCCAGGGTCAGAAACGACGCAAACGTCACCAGGAAGCCATCCAAAATCGCCTTACCCATTGCCTCGTTTTCGGCAGCGAATCCGGCCTTGACAATCCAGCTGATGACAAAGACCACCAGCACTACGGCAAAGACGATCACATGCAGTCTACGCACGGCCGCCTCCCTTCCGGCGCCGCACGAAGAAGGTGATGTTGCCGATCACAATAAACGCCATAATCACCATATGCGCCAGCGTCTGCGGTCCCATCATCTTCAGCGCCGGCGTGTCGGCCATTTCAAACTGCGGGTAAACCCGCTTTAATTCGGACTCATACTCAGCCGCTCCCTTGACCCCACCCAAAAGGCCGATCGCCTGTTTGGGATAATAGGGATAAATCAATGGCGCCACGACTGCCGCCAAACCCGGAGCCACCGGCACATTACCGGGATCACCGACAAACAGAATCCACTCCTTCGGACCCGGCTTGCCACCGCCGATCGGCAGAATCAAATCGACATCCTTGGCCGACTTCACGCCCCGGAAAACCGGGATACTGTCCAGCGGCGTGGCCCGCACATCCGATGGATACATTTTGCGGAAGTCGGTGATGATGACATTCAGGACACCCTCGTTGCCGGCCTTGTAGCCCAGCATGACATAATCCTGGCCATAGACCGCATCGGGGAATTCGACCTCGATCACTTCGATCAGGGTTTCGGTCATCAGCGCCTGCCCCTGCGGCCAGAGCGACATCAAAATCAGCCGATGCCCCCTGGTCAGGCAATGCCGCACGAAAGCGTTTGCCATCGGAAACACTTCCGGCTTCATTGCCGGATCGAAATCATACGAGATTAATACTTTTGATCCCGATGGCAACTCTTCGATAAAATTGAAAACCTTCTGTACGATCGGCGTGGGGTATTCTTCAAACTCGATATTGAACAGGATTGCGACAGTTACCGAAAATAATACAAATGCAAAAATAATCCGGCGATCGACATCGCGGCCCTTTAGCGAATAGATCAATATCGCGACCAGGCCGCCGAAAATCAGGATGAGCGATATGGCTACAAAGAAATTATTCATTGTCGCTCCCGAGGTAGGTGCGGTCCATACCTAATATCAGGCGCAGCGACATCGCCACGACACCAAGACCGACACCAATAAGAATCGCCCGCTGCCCGGCCAGGTTGGGTGCGTTCATAATCCATACCGCCAAATTGGGAATCTGCAGCACTG
>CAZGLR010000074.1:0-16384 GCA_964526635.1 uncultured Ignavibacteriales bacterium
ACCGACTCGAGGCGCTGGACATCATCGAAGATGCCATTGTTCCATTGCGTCGATGGATCCAGTTTTTTATATCGACGGAATGCTTTGATCAACGCCACCGCAAAGGCTGCCGATGATCCCATCCCGGCACCGGCCACCAGTTCCGATTCTACCTCGATTGCAATCGGTTCTTTCTGCAGATCGTATCGTTCCAGCGCGATATTGGCCGCCCGCGAAAACAACTGCATATCGATGTCGGAATCCGGGATCGGGAACGGTTGCCGGAATTTCGGATGAATAAAGCGCGGGCCATAGGCATCGTGCTTGATCTTAACTCTCAGTCCGAGATTGATAGCCGTGACAATTCCGGGATAATTATACACCGTGGCATGTTCGCCAAACAACACGGCTTTACCCGGTGCAAAAGACTCGACAAGGAGCTTTTTTTCCGGGCGAACACGGGTCAGGGTCAACCGTCGGGACTTGGCGATTTCTTCGGCGGCCGTGACTGTTATATCGCCGCGATTGATCATCTCGGATGCGACACGGCTGATTTCCTCAGTGGGAATCCCGGCACTGACAGCTACATTGCGGGCATGGAGCGCCATGTGACCCTTCTGGATGCCGTCGGTACACAATGCATGACAGGCCGCGAAATTTTGTCCCAGGCCAACAGCGCCCAAAAGTCGGGCGAGTTGCCGTGAGTCGGTGACGCCGGTGATCTTGCGCAGGACGCGTACACCCGGATGACTGTGAGTGGCGCCGCCGATCCATCCGGCCTGTACCGGTAATTCGATGGAGCCGGTTAGCGAGTCGCCCTCGAGTTTGAAGGTGGACAATCCGCGATACACACCGCTGCGGGCGGCATAAGCATGCCCGCCGGCTTCGATCGCACGATAATCCTGCCCCAAAGCCTGCGCCACCGCGCAGACACCATTGAAGATACCCTTGTTATGCGTGGCCGCGCGATAGGGATCGAGTTCGGCCATCCGGCCGGCTTCGGCAATGCGCCAGGCAACTTCCTTGCCGGTCATCAATCGTGTCGTGAGATACTCAACGGGAAGTTTGAATTCAGCCCGGGCCAGCCGCCTGGTGGCATAATTGGAGACAATCCGCATATTCACCGTCCCACCGGTGACTTCGGCAATGCGCGGTCCGGCGGCTTCGCAGGCCGAATTGACAGCATTGGCGCCCATCGCGTCACAGACATTGAACAGCAGATGCACGACCAGCATTTCGTCGCGGCCGTTTTCATCTTTGAGTATACGGCACTCCAGATCAAAGACACCGCCGCCGCGGGCCAGCATACGCGGGCAACTGGTATTGGCCAGGTCGATCAGTTCACGTTTATGCGCGGTGATGTCCCGGATAGCCGTTTCGAAATCGTCTATTCTCAGGATCTGGATCTGACCAATCATGGTGGCGTCATCGGTGTCGGTCTGGAAACCACCACCCTTGCGAATCAACAGGGCGGCTTTGGAAGCGCCGGCAATAATCGAGGCTTCCTCGGTAGCCATCGGCACCAGGTAATCCTGGCCATCGACCAGAAAATTCACCCCCAGGCCAAGCGGCAGGCCGAAGACGCCGATGGCGTTTTCGACCATGTTGACGGCATGTTCGATATTCAACGCGTTGCCGTCTCGTATCCAGGCCACTTCCTGCTCGGTCAAATTGAAAGACTGGCTGAGAAAGGCCAGGCGCTGCTCAACCGAGAGACGATAAAAACGGGGAATACGCGATGTCTTGGCGCTGATGCACTGGGCAATAGTAGTCTCTAATAAATCACTGCTTTTTTTCATAGTCGTGTGTATTCCTGCTATTCACTGAGGGCGTCAGCCAGCCAGTGCCGCAACTGCCCCGTATAAACGCGCGGGACTTTTTTTAATCCCGCAACTGTGGTGACATCGGTCAGCAACATTGCTGTCTTAATCTGATACACCATTCGATCCACAAATGCCGACGCCCCTTCGGCGCCGTTGTCAAGGAACTCGAGTAATATCGCGCGGGCAAAGCCCGCGATATTGGCGCCGAGCGCCAGAGCTTTGGCCGCGTCGAGGCCGTTTTCAATCCCGCCGGACGCTATCAAACAGGTCGTTTCCGGCATAATCTTTTTTGCCGCCAGCAGACTGAAGGCGGTTGGAACGCCCCAGTCGGCAAAAACTTTGCCGCTGCTGCGCAGCACCGTCGAGGCCGCCCGGTACGATTCCACCCGGGTCCATGACGTTCCCCCCGACCCGGAGACGTCAACGTACGGTACGCCGATTTTGGCTAACCGTTTCAACGCCTGCGGAGAAAGTCCGGCGCCCGATTCCTTGACCAGTAATTTGCCGTCAATCGCATCCATCAGACGGGCCAGAGCGTCAAACAAGCCGCGATAAGCACGGTGCCCTTCCTGCTGAATCATTTCCTGGGCCGGATTAAGATGCACACACAAACCATCGGCCTCGATCTGTGTCATGAGTCCAGCTATATCGTCCGTGGAATATTCACCCAGTTGTGCGGCGCCGATATTACCCAGCAGAACACCATCGGGGATGTATTTGCGAACCGCAAAATGTTCGATCGTATCGGTACGGCGCAGCATGACCCGCTGACTACCGACCGCAAATGCGATACCATGCGTCTGCGCGACTTCCGCCAGCCCGCGATTGAGTTTGGCCGAAAATTCCACACCGCCGGTCATGGACGTTATCATCAATGGCGCAGCCAGATGCTTGCCGAAAAACTCGGTGGTCAGATTAATTTCGTCGAAATCGACTTCGGGGAGAGCCTGATGCATAAGATGGACATCATCGAATAACGTCGGACCGGTATGCGCCACCTTTTCATTGGCGACAATACGCAGATGATCCGATTTCCGCCGGATGTTGGTATCGAATTCCTGCGAAATACTCATGCAGAAATAATCCTAAAATAGAGTCGATTCGTCCACCACAATTTGCACTATACTATACGAGCCAAGGCGAATATGGGGCAATACTTTATCTGGTTCGCTTGTGAAATATTTCTCCAGCGTTCTCCGGTCACCCATCTTATGCCGGGCGGGAGTCATTTCCCCGACCGGACCGTAGATATATCCATTTTCCGCCGGAATTCCAACTACTTTTTTTGCCGAAATCTATTTCGACATTTCCTGCCGTATCCGATGCTTATACTTTATCCGTTATACACCGGATTTTCCTGTTTATTCAACTACCTTACCCCAACGAAAGACAGCAATGTAAAAAAGAACCGGAACAATCAGCAGCGTCAGAATAGTCGATGTAATCAGCCCGCCAATCATCGGGACAGCGATGCGCTGCATGACCTCCGATCCGGTGCCATGGCCCAGCAAAATCGGCAGAAGCGCCAGGATAGTTGTGGCAACTGTCATCAGTTTAGGCCTGACACGATCAACTGCCCCCTCCATGACCGCATTTGTCAACTCGTTGGTATCAAATTTCTTAGCTGCTTTCCTTCGCCGCTCGACCGCCTCCACCAGATACACCAGCATAACTACGCCGGTTTCGGCGGCCAGACCGGCCAGTGCGATAAAACCGACATACACCGCCACCGACAGATTGAAGCCATAGAGATAAAACAACCAGACACCGCCGACCAGGGCAAAAGGCAGCGAAATCAACACAATAATCGTATTGGCCAGATTCTGAAAATGGATGTACAGCAGCAAGGCGATAATCATGATAGTCAGCGGGACAATGACTCGAAGTTTTTCAGCCACCGCCTGCATGTTTTCATATTGACCGGACCAGACCAGAGAGTATCCTGTTGGCAGGGTAATATTCTGTGCCACCGCTTCTTGAGCGGCTTCGACATAGGTTCCGACATCAATATTCTTGATATCCACAAATACCCACGCCGTGGTACGAGCGTTCTCGGACTTGATCATCGCGGCGCCGTCGGTAAAATGGATATCGGCCAGCTGACCCAGCGCAACCCGTTTGCCCGAGGGTGTCTTCATAGTGATCCGGGCGATTTCCTCCGGGGTATCGCGCAGGTCGCGGGGATATCGGACAGAAATCGGATACCGTTCGCGACCCTCAATGTTCTCGGTGACTTTCATACCGCCGATTGCTGAGGCTATCATTTTTTGAATATCAACCGGAGCCAGACCATAGGATGCCGCCGTCACCCGGTTAATGTCGATGTCAAGATATCGTCCCCCGGTGACTCGTTCGGCATAAGCCGATCGTGTGCCGGGCAGATCTTTAACGACGTTTTCGATTCGCTGGGCGATGGCAGTCAGGCTGTCGAGACTCGGCCCCAGGACTTTGATACCGATCGGTGTTTTAATCCCGGTTTCAAGCATGTCGATGCGCGTCTTGATCGGCATTGTCCAGGCATTGGTCAAGCCGGGAAACTGGATGGCGGCATCGAGCGAATCGACCAGCATTTCCGGTGTCAAGCCCGGGCGCCACTGGTCTTCCGGCTTGAGCATGATAGTTGTTTCGATCATTGTCAATGGCGCCGGATCGGTGGCGGTTTCGGCCCTGCCGATTTTGCCGAAGACCCGTTCGACTTCCGGGAATGTGGCGATAATCTTATCGGTTTGCTGAAGCAGTTCTTTGGCCTTGGTGATCGAAATCCCCGGCAGGGTGGTCGGCATATAGAGCAGATCGCCCTCGTACAACGGCGGCATAAATTCAGAGCCAAGTTGTGATAATGGTATCCAGGTCAGGGCCATAATCACGACCACCGCAATAAGCATGATCGCCTTATGCTTCAGGATAAAGTGCAGGATCGGGCGGTATATGGCGATGCACAGCCGTGAAATCACATTCGATGATTCCGGCTTAATGTTACCGCGCAGGAAAATCGCGATCAATGCCGGGATGACAGTAATCGACAACAGCGATGACGCCGCCATAGCAAATGTCTTGGTGTACGCCAATGGTTTAAACAACCGGCCCGACTGACCCTCGAGTACCAGTACCGGTAAAAATGAAACTGTGATAATGACCAGCGAAAAGAACAGCGCCGGCCCCACCTCACGGCAGGCATCGAGGATAATCTGATTTCGTGGCTTGGTGCCGCTGTCGCGTTCGAGATGTTTATGGGCGTTTTCAACCATCACAATTGCGGCGTCCACCATGACCCCGATAGCGATCGCAATCCCCCCCAGCGACATGATATTGGCATTGATGCCCAGCAGGTACATTGTCAGCACCGACATCAGAACGCCAATCGGCAGCACCACCACAGCGATAATAGTCGATCTGACATGCAGCAGAAATATCAACGTGATCAGGATGACAATCCCGATTTCTTTAACCAGGGTCCAGGTTAGATTATCGACTGCCCGATCGATTAACCCTGAACGGTCATAGGTCGTGACAATCTCGACACCCTCGGGTAGACCGGCCTTTAGTTCCTCAAGGCGGTTCTTCACCCGGTCGATTACTTCGCGGGCATTGTGGCCAAAACGTATGATAATAATCCCGCCAACTGTTTCCCCCTCGCCATCGAGTTCAGCCAGACCGCGACGAAGCGCCGGGCCATAGTTGATATCAGCAACCGATCCCAGCAGGACAGGGTCTTTACCCGGTTCGGTATGGATGGGCAGCATGCGTAACTCATCGAGATTGCTGATATAGTTCTGGCTGCGGACCATATATTCGGTTTCGCCCAGCTCCAGAAGCCGTCCCCCGGCTGCACCAGTGGCCTTTTTCACCGCCATATTGACATGGCCAGGGGGGATATCATAGTAATCGAGTTTACGCGGGTCGACTTCAATCTGGTACTGGCGGACAAAGCCACCTACCGACGCCACCTCCGAGACGCCCTCGAGCGCCGAGAGTTCGTATTTCAAATACCAGTCCTGAATCGAGCGCAACTCAGCGAGATCATGGCGACCTGTCGTATCGACCAGGGCGTATTGATACACCCAGCCGACGCCGGTTGCATCGGGACCGAGCTTGGGTGTGGCTGATTCGGGAAGGCGATCGGTCAGTTGCGACAGGTATTCCAGTACCCGGCTGCGGGCCCAGTATATATCGGTGCCGTCGTCAAAGATGATATACACAAACGACAATCCGAAATATGAAAAACCGCGAACGCTTTTGGCCTTCGGCACGGCAAGAAGCGCTGTCGAAAGGGGATAGGTGACCTGATCCTCGACCACCTGAGGCGGCTGACCGGGATAATCAGTCTGAACGATAACCTGAACGTCAGACAGATCGGGTATGGCGTCGACTGCGATATGCCGCGCCGCATACCATCCGGCGCCGACAACTATCATCGCGACCAGCAGGACCAGCCAGCGGTTGGCAATTGAAGCATCGATTATTTTACCGGTCACGATCGCCCTCCTTTGTATACGGCACCATATTCATACCGCAAACCGGGCAGGAGTTATCGTCGGACGAAACATGGCGGCATTCGAGCATCGGGCAGATAAAGAAATCCTCGTTTCCGGCCTGGTCCGCGGGGATCATCGCCATGTTGCATTTCGGGCACTGTCCCGGACCGAACTGGACGACATCGAAATGGGATTCCATGGGGCAGGTATAGACAGTGGTCGCCGGACTGCTGTTGAGTTTAGGCTCTTCCTCACTCAATTCCATCTCTACCAGCTCAACTCCGCATTCAGGGCATTCCCCCGGCTTGTTTTTGACAATCCCGCACGTATGAGGGCACATGTACATGCGGCGCTCGCCATCGTCACTACCGGATATAGCCTGATTGTGACCATGTCCGCTGTGATTGTCTTCTGATTTATCCGGTTGTATATCCCGTTCGACCTTCTTCAGAAACATCCCGCAAACCTCGCAGCGGCCGGGTTCCGCTGAGACCTGCTGACATTCGATCATGGGGCAGGCATACACTTCGGTGTAGTCGGTTGCTTCCAACGGCACCAGGTCCATGCCGCATTCGGCGCATGATCCGGGACCATATTGCAGCACATGATCATGTTCCGGCATCGGGCAGGTGTAAATTGTCTCATGGATTTCAGCCGTGGCGGTCGTGGCCATATCATGAGCGCCGTGATCATGACCGGCTGTCGCTCCAACAGCCAGTGCTTCACTCAGGCGCGATTCGCTGTCGAGCATGAACTGCCCGGAAGTTACGATAATGTCCCCGGCTGATAACCCGGAGGTGATCTCGATCATATCGTTGTCGCCGATGGCGCCGGTTGTAACAACCTGAGGCTTAAAGACGCCCTCGTCGGCCTGGATATACACAACACTGCGAGTTCCCGAATTGATCACCGACCGTCGCGGAATCGTCAGGCGCTTGTTTTCAAGCTGCGATTGAATGAAGACATCGGCATACATCTTCGGTTTGAGACGATTACTCCGGTTGGGAATTTCTATCCGGACATCGATTTGACCGTCATGAGTTACATAGGGTGAAAGGTAACTGATACGACCGTCGAATTGACGATTACCCAGCGAGGGTATCTGTATGCGGGTTGGGCTGCCCATGGCGACAAACGGCAATTCGTTCTCGTATATGGCGGCTTCGACCCAGACAGTCTGATTACCTGAAATTTCAAAAAGCAGCATACCGGGTTTGACATAATCACCGGCAACGACATTGCGTTTTGTAACAATACCACCGGCCGGGGCGTAGATAGTCAGAGTCCGGGTGATGTCACCGTTGTCGATCACCCGCTCGATCTGCTTCTGTGAAATATCCCAGTTGGCCAGACGGCGTTTGGCGGCAGCCAGCATTGCAGTATCAGTCGAATCCGGCCCATTATGCTTCGCTGCAATCAACAGTTCCTGCTGCGCCGCGACCAGGCCCGGTGAATATATTTCAACCAGCGGATCGCCGGCCTTGACTGTCTGCCCTTCGTATTTAACGAAAATCTTCTCAATCCAGCCATCGAACTTGACATTGAGGCGATACACATCCGATTCCGGGAAAGCCAATTCACCGAAGGCCGCGATTGTCCGCGATAGATTTAGATATTCAGCGGTTGTTGTCCGGACATTAATGTTCTGCATGGTTGTCGGGTCTATTTTGATAGTCCCGGCCGCGGCGCCCTCTTTCTTGGGCGTCAGCTTCATACTGCAAATCGGGCAATAGCCGGGCTCGTCGGAGATGATTTCCGGATGCATCCCGCAAGTGTACAATTGCTGGGCCAGTGCAACCGATGATATCGCCGCCAGAAAGACAGCAATCATCATAACGGCCAGCCAGAACTTGTGTATATGATTAAATCGTTTCATAATAAATCTCCCCGGGAAGCAGCCGTCCCCAAAAGTGCTTTCAGGGCGGCGGTGGTTTGATGGTACTCGGCGACCAGTTGCAGCCGCTGCAGAATACGGTCGAGGCGCGTCATGTAAGCGGCCAGAAGGCCGTCAAAATCAACGGAGCCGACTTCATAGCCGATGCGGGCGGCCTCGATTGTTGACTCAGCCTGGGGCAGTAGTTCGCGGTCGTAGCGAATGGTCTTCTCCTGCAGGGCATCGAGGCGATAGCGATAGGCGGCCGATTCTTCTTCGAGCGCCAGCGCAACCGAGCGCTGTTGGGATTTTGCGGCTGAGACTGCTGCTTTGGCGGCGCGGGTCTGATTATTCTGACGGGCAAAAAACCAGAGCGGCAAAGTAAAACCGGCCTTGAAGGAGATGAAATCATCCCCCTGAACCGGATCGCCCGGCATGACTCGTCTAATCCGATATTCCAAACCCAGGGTAAAATCCGGCCAGTAACTGGACCGGGCCAGGTCAAGACCGCTGGAGGCCCGATCGACTTTGATTCGGCTGATATGGCTGACCGGGGCGGTGGCGAGGTCGGTTGCGATCTCAGTGTTATCGGCGCCAATTTCCGGCAACTCCGCCGGCAGATCAAGCGCGAGGTCGCCGGTAGCACCGATCAAGCGCCTGAGTTTCTTCAGGGCGATGCGGCGCTGGGCGTTAATGTCGCTGCGACGGTTCTGCAGGGCGGTCCGTTGAGATTGAACTGTCAATAGATCCCGCAGCGCATTCTTGCCATTGGCGTATCTGATTTCGGTAATCTCTTCCACGAAGGCCAGAAGCTGATCGGTTTCGATCAGGCTGCTGTCGGCGTACGTCAGATAGGCATACTCGTAATAGGCCGCAGTCAACTGGCGGACCAGCCGGTTGGCGTCGGCGTGATGTGAAACATCCTGAATATCTCGATTCAAATCAGCAATACGGCCCCGATTTCCCAGTGTCGATGGCCACGGTATCTTCTGCGAGATACCGATACCCACGCCCGACATCGGCGTTTCAGATAACGACATCGATGACACCGGCAGATTCATCGCCCCGATCGTGATCATCGGATCGGGCAGCACATCCGCGGCACGGGCTGTGTAGTCAGCCTCGGTTATACGGGCGGCCGAAGCACCCAGATCGGGATTGTTGTCAAGGGCCACTGATATCAGTGAATCAAGGGTCGATGGTTGCGCGACAAGCCCGGCCGGAAACATCCCGACCAGAAGGGCCATCGCAAGCACAGATACAAACCCACGCATAGCAATAACTCCTGCGATTGCAGTTAATATAAAGAGAGTTGTTAGTCGATTAAGTTATATTAGCGCGGGAGAGTTTAAATCAGGAATGACGAGATCTCGGTAAATATCTCCCGGGGCGGGAGAATTGTGCCGGTCAGCTGGTAATCACTACCCACCGTCAAATCGGGGGCAGTGTTCTCTCCAAAAGTCGTGACCGGAATATCTGGCGAAGTAATTTCATTGCGCGTCTGCGGCAGATCTGGCGTGATGCTGTGCTCATCATCTGCCGGCGCAGGTTCGATACTGCATGGGCAGCCGGGAGTACTATACAATTCAGCCCTCATATCGCAACTCGATTGACAGCAGCAGCAATTACATGATGTCTCTCCGGCAGCTGAGATAGTCAGCGGATGCAGAAACGGCATCACGAGGAGAAGCGCACAAACCCAGAGTATACCGGTTTTGCGGGCTGTCTGCAGGGCCAATTTGATATGTATTCTTCGACTGCTGGTCATATTTCTTCTAACAGTTTACGAGAGTCAGAGTTCCCGCCTGTATAAAAACAGGACAGCATTTGTATAATATATTGTTGCCGCGGAAATCTAAAGAGAATTATATAAGATTTTCTCTGTCATATAGTTAAGCATAGCGGTATATTGGTAAATGCCCGCCAAATCGTATCATACACTGCGTCTTATTCTTGGTGATCAGCTGAATCACCATCATAGTTGGTTTCAAGCGGTTGACGAAAGTAACCTGTATGTCATTATGGAAATCCGTCAGGAAACCGACTATGTGCGGCATCATATTCAGAAAATTTGCGGTTTCTTTGCCGCTATGCGGGCCTTTGCGCGTGAGCTGGAAGAAGATGGTCATGCTGTGACCTACATCACCCTCGATGACAAACAAAATCGGCAATCAATCGAAGGCAATGTCCGGGCGTTGATCAAAAGTCACAAGATCGCCCGTTTTGAATATCAACTTCCCGATGAATACCGTCTCGATCAATATCTTAAAGTAATGTCCCCGGCATTGCCCTGTGAGATAAACATCAGGGATACCGAGCATTTCATGACTGAGAGAGATGAAGTCGGGGAGTTATTTGCCAGCAAAAAGCAATGGCGTATGGAATCGTTCTATCGCCATATGCGTCGAAAATATGAAATTCTTATGGATGGCGACCACCCGGTTGGCGGAAGATGGAATTTTGATGAATTTAACCGGAAGCCCTATCGACGCGACATTTCAATCCCGCCTGGAAAGATGTTAAACAATGATGTCACCGATATATACCGTCTGGTCAAATCGAGCACTATCGATTTCTTTGGTGCCATCGATCCGGAGAATTTTAGCTGGCCGATAAACAGTGATCAGGCCCAGGCGGTATTGACCTATTTTATCCGCTACCTGCTGCCACAATTTGGGACGTATCAGGATGCCATGACTATCGAGCATAAATTTCTGTATCACTCACGGTTATCATTTGCCCTTAATGCCAAGATGATTTCGCCGGGGGAGGTGATTCAGGCGGTTGTGGCGGCATGGTGCCGCGATCCCGAGAAGAACTCGCTGTCGCAGGTGGAGGGGTTTGTGCGGCAAGTACTTGGCTGGCGCGAATATATGAGAGGGATATACTGGTCGCAGATGCCGGATTATGGCCAGGTTAATTATTTTGATCATGCACGGAAGCTGCCCCATTATTACTGGGATGGCGACACCCGCATGAATTGCCTGAAACACGCGATCGGGCAGTCGTTATCCGATGCCTATGCGCATCATATTCAACGCCTGATGATTACCGGTAATTTTGCGCTTTTGGCCGGAGTCGCCCCGGATGAAGTCGATGCCTGGTATATGGGTGTGTATATCGATGCCGTAGAGTGGGTAGAAATCACCAACACACGCGGCATGAGCCAATTTGCTGATGGCGGCCTGATTGCCAGTAAGCCCTATGTGTCCAGCGCCAATTATATCAATAAAATGAGTGATTACTGCCGTGGCTGCCCGTATGATGCGAAGAAGAAATATGGCTCCGGGGCGTGTCCATTCAACAGTCTTTACTGGGACTTCTATGACCGCAACCGAACAAAAATGGAAAAGAATCCCAGGATCGGTATGATGTACCGGACCTGGGATAACATGAGTTCCGTTGAAAAACGCCGGATCAAAGATCAGGCGAAAAGATATCTTGATTCACTTGAAACACTGTAGCGGTTCTGCTACTCCAGATGCTCCGATCCGCCCTCAAATGGCTCAGCTTCTTCATTATTGCGATATTTCGGAACTACTCGGGTCAACACGAAATAAATGACCGCGGCCAGAATAATTGCACCGGAAACAATCGCCGCCGGGACAATCAATTTGGCCATATCCTTGAGATTGAAGCTCAACAGTCCCCCCATACCGGAGTTGTTGTCACGGTTAGTTATATCGACAGACTTCCCCGGGATCAGACGGACAATATGCTCAGAAATTCTGTTCATTGGTCTACTCCCTGTTAAATTCAAAAATTCTTCATTTTTGAGGCTCGCGTATGTATGCCCCTTCGACGTATCATATATAATACTACGAAAGAATCAGCAACATGTTATACGAGTGAAAGACCACATTAGATGACATCTATCGAATATCCGTCGTTTCCCCTTAATACCTGGGCCGAAACCAAGACCACCCTGCATTTGTTTACTCAGATTATCGGCAAAGTTCGGATGGCGCTGATGCCGAAAATGAACCATTGGTGGCATGTGCCGTTTTATTTATCGCCTCGCGGCCTGACCACTTCGGCGATTTCCTATCAGGGGCGAAGTATGGAATTCGAGTTTAATTTTCTCACTCATGAATTGAAACTGGATATCAGTGATGGCGATTCGGTGGCGATTTCGCTTGAGGAAATCACAGTCGCAGAATTTTATGACGCTATCTTCCGCATGCTTGAAAACGCCGGTATCAATATCAACATTGTCAGCAAGCCGTTTGATTCCGAACGGGTGAAAAGCGAGGTACCGTTTTCGGATGATACCATTCATGGTACTTATGAGCGTGATAAGGTACGCACATTTTGGAAAATCCTGCTTGTAGTCGATTCGATTTTCAAGGAATTCCGGGGACGGTATCTCGGCAAATGCAGCCCGGTCCATTTCTTCTGGCACAGCTTTGACTTGGCCGTGACCCGTTTTTCAGGCCGTGAGGCAACCGTCGCTCCCGATGCCGACCCGGTGACCCGCGAGGCCTATTCCCATGAAGTCATCAGTGCCGGTTTCTGGTTCGGTGATGAGATGATCCCCGAACCGGCCTTTTACACCTATGCCTTTCCTGAACCGGCCGGGCTGGCAAGGCAGCCGTTGCGCCCCGACAACGCCCGGTGGCAGGAGTCTAATGGCAGCCATATGGCGCTTTACAAATACGATGATTTCCGGAAGGCCGCGCAACCGCGAGATGCTGCGCTGTTATTTCTGCAGTCGGCATATGATGCCGCGGCCCGTCTGGCCCAATGGCCTGCGCAGGAGTTGACAGCATAACTCGTATTACTACTGCACCCGCCGGCAGATTATCTTCTCATGATGAACCGAACCGTCGCTGTGCCCTATCGCCAGGGTAATATCCAGCGTGTCGCCCGTTACACGGTATTCAAGGCCATCGAATAGCGCATAATTGTCACCCACTTCAACAAATGGGAAACTAACGATCTCATCCTTTTCTTCCCAGGCGGTCAGATCGGCATTGAAATGCTTGATCTTGAGAATTGGAAGACCGTCTTCGATGGTAATTGTCACCAGTTCATAAAAGGAAATCTGATCGCCCTTGAACTGGGTATAGGTAGCCAGAATCGACCCGCCAATCGGTTCGCGCCAGTCTTCAATGCAGCGGTCACCAAAGGCGGTACCCTCCCATCGACCGGCCAGAAAGGCGAAATCATCGAGCGTTGCCATAGCGGTATCTCCCTGTCCATATGCAGTACTGATAGTCAGGCAAAACACAACTGTCAGCAGCAGAGCTTTGCTTAAACTCCGGCAGAATGAGTCCATGTTTTTATTCCCTATTTCAAAAAAAATGCCTATGATAAATTAATACGTTACGTGCTTTTTATCGAGAAATATTAATCTTTGACGTCTCCGGATATAAACAAGGATGGTTAAATGAAGGGACCATTGACCAAAAAAGAACTGACTCTTATCGATGCCTACTGGCGTGCGGCCAATTACCTCTCTGTCGGACAAATTTACCTGTACCAAAACCCATTGCTGAAAGAACCGCTCAAGGTTGAGCACATCAAACCACGCCTGCTGGGTCACTGGGGAACCACCCCCGGGTTGAATTTTATATACGTGCATCTCAATCGCTGTATCCTGCAGCGCGATCTGAGTATGATTTACGTTACCGGGCCCGGCCACGGCGGCCCGGCGCTGGTGGCCAATACGTATCTCGAGGGATCCTACACCGAGTTCTATCCCAACATCACCCAGGATGAAGAGGGGATGGGGCGTCTTTTCAAGCAGTTTTCATTCCCCGGTGGAGTTCCCAGCCATGCCGCCCCGGAAACGCCCGGTTCGATCCACGAAGGCGGTGAACTCGGCTATGCTGTCTCGCATTCATATGGTGCAGTCTTTGATAATCCTGATCTGATTGCGGCGTGTGTTGTCGGCGATGGCGAGGCCGAAACAGGACCATTGGCGTCGTCGTGGCATTCCAATAAATTCCTCAATCCCATCACTGATGGCGCGGTGCTGCCGATTTTGCATCTCAATGGCTACAAAATCGCTAATCCGACCATCTTTGCCCGTATCAGCCGGGAAGAGCTTGAAGAATTTTTCAAAGGCAATGGCTACAAACCATATTTTGTCGAGGGCTCCGAACCATCGGATATGCACCAGAAAATGGCCGCGACACTGGATGCAATTTTCGACGAGATAAGCAAAATCCAGACCGATGCCCGAAGGAACGGTAGTTTCGAACGCCCGCGATGGCCGTTACTGATTCTCCGCTCACCCAAGGGATGGACCGGCCCGAAGGAAGTTGACGGCAAAAAAACTGAGGATTACTGGCGTTCGCATCAGGTACCGCTGGCCAATCTGGTCGAAAATCCCAAGCATGTCAAAGAACTCGAAAAATGGATGAAAAGCTACAAGCCGGAGGATTTGTTTGGCGACGATGGCGTTCTGATACCCGAACTGGCCGAACTGGCGCCAACCGGAGATCGCCGGATGGGGGCCAATCCGCATTCCAACGGCGGCGCCGTGTTGAAAAATCTGCGTATGCCTGATTTCAAGGATTATGCTGTCGATGTTCCGCAGCCGGGGCAGACTGTTGCCGAAGCCACCCGCGTCATGGGCCATTTCCTGCGCGATATCATGAAGAAAAACGAAAAGAACCGTAATTTCAGATTGTTCGGCCCCGATGAAACCGCCTCCAATCGCCTCAATTCGGTCTTTGATGTGACTAACCGGACCTGGGTTGCGGAAACACTCGATATCGATGAGCATCTTGCGCCTGATGGCCGCGTCATGGAAATCCTCAGCGAACACACCTGTCAGGGATGGCTCGAGGGGTATCTGCTGACCGGACGCCATGGTCTTTTCTCCTGCTATGAGGCATTCATTCACATTATCGATTCCATGTTCAACCAGCATGCCAAATGGCTCAAAGTCATTTCCGATGAGATTCCCTGGCGACGCCCGATTGCATCGCTCAATTACCTTTTGACCTCACATGTCTGGCGGCAGGATCATAATGGTTTCAGTCATCAGGATCCCGGTTTTATCGATCATGTGGTGAATAAGAAGGCCGAAATCGTGCGCATTTATCTCCCGCCGGATGCCAATACGCTCCTGTCGGTTACCGATCACTGCCTGCGCAGCCGCAATTATGTCAATGTCATCGTGGCGGGCAAACAACCGACACTGCAATGGCTCGATATGGACGCCGCCGTCAAACACTGCACCGCCGGTATCGGCATCTGGGATTGGGCGTCGAATGATCACGGTCAGGAACCGGATGTGGTCATGGCCTGCTGCGGCGATGTGCCGACTCTCGAAACGCTGGCCGCGGTGGATATCCTGCGCCAGAAATTGCCGGATTTAAAAGTGCGCGTGATCAATATCGTTGATTTGATGACTTTGCAGCCAAAGGAAGAGCATCCCCATGGTCTTTCAGACAAAGACTTCGATATGCTCTTTACTACCGACAAGCCGATCATCTTTGCCTACCACGGCTACCCGTGGCTGATTCATCGCCTGACCTACCGACGCACCAACCACAAGAATCTGCATGTCCGCGGCTATAAAGAAGAAGGTACCACCACGACGCCATTTGATATGGTCGTGATCAACGATCTGGATCGTTTCCATCTGGTCGACGAAGTTATCAATCGCGTCGAATGGCTTGGAACCAAAGCCGCCGGATTGCGCCAGGAAATGCGCTACAAACGGATCGAGCATAAGGAATATATCCACACCCACGGCATCGATATGCCGGAGATCCGTGAATGGGTCTGGCCCTATGGCAGTGGAAAGAAGTAGGGAGTTTACATAAAGTATAGAACAGGGCGTGAGTTGAAAGATTCACGCCCTTTTTATCAGGGATTTGCAAGGCGATTTGTTGCTATAGGCGAGTGTACTGATTATATTAAAGTCGCGAGCGGGAACGCGACAATGCTACGCATTGTCGGGCCACCCTGCCGCTTGTGGCGGGTTCCTGCCCTCCGACCTTCATATTCCCCTACATATCCTCATATCGCTTCTTAATGCGATTCAGCACTTCCGGATCGGCCAAAGTGGTCGTATCACCGATAATTTTCCCCAGCGCAATATCCCGTAGGAGCCGCCGCATAATTTTACCCGAACGCGTCTTAGGTAAATCGGGCGTGAAGATCACCCGCTGCGGCTTGGCAATCGCCCCGATTTTACGGGCGACAAAATCACGCAGGCGGTCGATCATGCGGGCATCAGGGGCGAGGTCGCTTTTAATCGTTACAAACGCCACCAG
>CAZGLR010000075.1:0-16245 GCA_964526635.1 uncultured Ignavibacteriales bacterium
GTGCCAACGTTCACGTGAGGCTTTGTCCGCTCAAATTTCGCCTTCGCCATCGCGTCCTACATCTCCTGGTTTCTATATTCTAATTTGTAATTCCAATTCCCATTTTTTTCGATACCTCCGTTGGAACCGCCTGATAGGCCGAGAATTCCATCGTGAACAAACCGCGGCCCTGCGACAGGTTGCGCACTTTGGTGGCATACCCGAACATTTCGGCCAGCGGTACGGTAGCATCGATCACCTGCACATTGCCACGCGGGTTGATCCCGGAAATATTGGCACGGCGGGTGTTGAGATCGTTCATAATATTCCCGGCGTAATCCTCGGGCACGACGATTTCAACATCCATTACCGGCTCGAGCAGGACGGGGCCGGCTTTCTCAACAGCATCCTGAAACGCCTGGATTGCGGCAATCTTATAGGCCAGTTCGGTGCTGTCCACTTCGTGATAAGACCCATCGCGCAGTGTCACTTTGATGCCGATAACAGCCGCCGCCGCCAGAACGCCGGTTTGGGCGGCCTCGCGGACCCCACGCTCGATGATCGGAACAAATTCTCTGGGGATGCTGTCACCGGAAAGCGCGTTTTCAAAAACAACGTCGTTGCTGTCCGAAATCGGTTCAACCGATAAAATCACATGACCATATTGCCCTTTACCGCCGGACTGACGAACGAATTTGGCTTCGCCCTTCTGCCTTTTCGTTATTGTCTCGCGATATGAAACCCACGGCTGACCGACATTGGCCTGCACCTTGAATTCGCGGACCAGACGATCGGTCAGGATATCAAGATGCAACTCACCCATACCGGAAATTATAGTCTGTCCCGTTTCTTCATTGCTCGTCACCCGGAAAGTGGGATCTTCCTCGGCCAGGCGATCGAGCGATTCAATAAGCTTTTCCTGATCCCTGAGCGATTTCGGCTCGATCGATACACTGATAACCGGCTGCGGGAATTGCATCAATTCAAGAAGGATGGGATTCTTGCGATCAGAGAGAGTAAAGCCGGTAGCGGTTTTTCTGAAACCGACCACAGCGACGATATCACCGATACGCGCTTCCTGCAAATCTTCCCGTTTGTTGGCGTGCATTCGCAAAATTCGGGCCACTCGTTCCTTCATGCCGGTATTGGCATTATTGACATAAGACCCCGCTGTCACCAGGCCGGAATAGATCCGGATATACGTTAGCCGGCCGACGTGGGGGTCTGACATGATTTTAAATGCCAGGGCGCAAAACGGTTCATCTTCGGATGGTTTGCGCTCGGTTTCTTTTGACGAGCCGGGAATATGACCAACTACTGGCGGTCTGTCAAGAGGAGATGGAAGAAAATCGACTACCGCATCCAGTAATTTCTGGACGCCCTGATTTTTGAAGGAAGAACCGCAGAGAACCGGGACGACAGCAACATCCAGCACGGCCTTTCGGATCGCGTCCTTGAGTTCTTTTTCAGCAATCGGCTTATCTTCGAGAAATTTGACAAGCAGATTGTCGTCATAGTCGGAGATGGATTCCAGCAGGAATTCGCGGCCCTTGCGCGCTTGTTCGGCGAGATCATCGGGGATCGGCAGGTCGTCGAACTCGGTTCCCTGAGTGCCTTCCTTATATACTCTGAACTGCATGGAGATTACATCGATAATGCCGGTAAACAAATCACCCTGGCCGGCCGGAATCTGCAGCGGGACGGCTTTGGCATTGAGCCGTTTGCGCATCTGCGCGATCGTCGCCTCAAAATCGGCGCCGACGCGATCCATCTTGTTGACATAGGCGATGCGCGGAACATTGTATTTATCGGCCTGGCGCCAGACAGTTTCGGATTGCGGCTCGACACCGCCGACTGCACAGAAAATAGCAATGGCGCCGTCGAGGACACGGAGCGAGCGCTCGACTTCAACAGTAAAATCGACATGACCGGGAGTATCGATAATATTGATCGTGTGATCTTTCCAGAAGGTGGTGGTGGCGGCTGAGGTGATGGTAATTCCGCGTTCTTTTTCCTGCTGCATCCAGTCCATCACTGCGGCACCTTCATGCACTTCACCCATACGATGCGTCTTTCCGGTATAGAAAAGAATCCGCTCGGTCGTTGTGGTCTTACCGGCATCAATATGAGCCATAATACCGATATTCCGGATTGTATGTATGGAGACGTGTTTTGTCATAACGCTAACCCTACCGACTGCGCAACCAGGACCGTACCGTTCCGTTACCACCCGTACTATTGTCGACCGACTGCAGGGTCAGCCGTTATCTCAGGGAGGGTAATCTGTTGTGGACCTGCAGCTATTCCGTATATGTCATCGGGGTATATCGAGGCCGATGCGGAATCACTGCCGTTACCACCTGAAGTGCGCGAAAGCCTTATTGGCTTCTGCCATCTTATGGGTATCTTCCTTCTTCTTTATCGAAGCTCCTTCGTTTTTGGCTGCGGCCATAAATTCAGCGGCCAGTTTTTCAGCCATCGTTTTTTCCGAGCGGGCATGAGCGTAAGAGATCAGCCAGCGAATCGCCAGTGCGGTCCGACGGTTGGGACGGACTTCCACCGGTACCTGGTACGTGGCGCCGCCGACACGGCGTGAGCGCACTTCCAGAACCGGCTTCACGTTGTTGAGGGCTTTCTGGAATACTTCCAGACCCGATTCACCCGTTTTCTTGCCACAGATGTCAATCGCATTGTACACAATACGGTCGGCGGTAGATTTCTTACCAGACTTCATCAGATTGCCAACAAACTGGCTGATGACGTAATCTCCGTATTTCGGATCCGGCTGTCGGTCTCGTTTTTCGGCGGCTTTTCTGCGTGGCATGGGCTATTCCCTCTTACCCTTTCTTCGGACGTTTGGTACCATATTTTGAGCGACTGACCGTACGATCGGCCACACCCGAGGTGTCCATGGCGCCGCGCACAATGTGATAGCGCACGCCCGGAAGGTCTTTCACTCGGCCACCCCTGATAAGGACTATCGAGTGTTCCTGGAGATTGTGCCCTTCACCGGGGATATAGGCGGTGACTTCAATCTGATTGGTCAGACGAACACGAGCCACCTTGCGCAGAGCGGAATTCGGTTTCTTGGGCGTCGAAGTATAGACGCGGGTGCAGACGCCCCGCTTCTGCGGGCAGGATTTCATCGCGGGCGTGTTCGATTTGCCCGTAATAACTTTCCGGCCTTTCCGGATCAGCTGATTAATTGTCGGCAATTCTTCTGTTTCTCCTCAACACTCATTCATCAAAGATTTCGGCTAAAAAAGCCCTCTATTATACTATCCTGTATCGGCTTGTCAAGCATTTTCCTGAAAAATATCACCAACCGATTCGGTCTCCGTGGTCAGCAGCTCTTCGAGCTGCTCGTCCTCGGTGGCCTCGACCTGAATATCTCGATAGGTATCAACACCGGTGCCGGCCGGAATAAGCTGACCGATAATGACATTTTCCTTCAATCCCTTGAGATAGTCGATCTTGCCGGTTACCGCGGCCTCGGTCAGTACCTTGGTAGTTTCCTGGAACGACGCCGCCGAGAAGAACGATTCGGTCGATAACGAGGCTTTGGTTATACCCAGAAGCAGCGGTTCGAATGTCGCCGGTTCGCCACCCTCGGCAATCACGCGGTCGTTTTCGGCCAGGAATTTATGGCGATCAACCTGCTCGCCCTCGAGGAATGTGGTGTCACCGACCTCTTCCACCCGCACTTTCTGGAGCATCTGGCGGACAATTGTTTCGATGTGTTTATCGTTGATCTTCACACCCTGAAGTCGATACACTTCCTGAATTTCGTTCACCAGATATTCCTGCACGTCATTGACACCTTTAATACGCAGAATATCATGCGGGTCAATCGATCCTTCGCACAGACGGTCACCGGCACGAACCAGATCACCATCGTGCACATGCATATGCTTGCCATGCGGGACCAGGTATTCGCGGGTCTCGCCGGCATCACCCTCGGCAAAAATCTGCTGCTGACCGCGAACGATTTTACCGAATTTGATGGTGCCATCGACCTCGGAAACCACGGCCGGATCATGAGGACGCCGTGCCTCAAAGAGCTCCGCCACACGCGGCAGACCACCGGTAATATCGCGCGTTTTGGAAATCGACCGCGGGATTTTTACCAGGGCTTCACCCCGGGAGACTTCCTCACCATCGGCCACCCTCAAATTAGCGCCGGTCGGTACCCGATAACTGGCCATGATCTCGCCGGACTCACCGAGGATAGTCAAGGTCGGGAACAATGTCTTCTCCTTGGTATCTATGATAATCGGCTGGATCTGTCCGGTGGTTTCGTCAATTTCTTCTTTCAATGACACTTCCGGAATGATGTCTTTATACTTGACGATACCGGAATACTCAGTAATGATCGTGTTGGAATAGGGATCCCATTCGAAGAGGACATCATCCTTCGTGACTTTGTCGCCTTCTTTCACCGCGAGACTCGAACCATAGGGTACCGTGTAACGGGCGCGAACACGATCGTTTTTATCGATAATCTGAATTTCGCCATTGCGGTTCTTAACGACATTGACACCATCGTCACGGGAAATAGTCTCGATCCGGTTGAATTTGATGTCACCTTCATATTTCGTTTTGGCCGCCGATTGACCCACGATCTGTTCAGCGGTCCCGCCGATATGGAACGTCCGCAGTGTCAACTGCGTACCCGGTTCACCAATCGACTGAGCCGCGATAACACCGACGGCCTCACCCATATCAACCAGCTTTTTGCTGGCCAGATTACGGCCGTAACACTTGGCGCAGACGCCATAGACAGTTTCACAGGTAAGCACCGAACGAATCGGCACGGATTCGACACCGGCTTCCTCGATCTTCTGGGCCTCATCTTCGTTGATTAGCTGACTGGCTTCGACGAGAACTTCGTCACTGACCGGATCAAAGACATCCTCGAGGGCAACCCGACCCAGAATACGGTCGGAAAGTGACTCAATAACCTCTTCACCTTCTTTCAAAGCCGTCACTTCAAGACCGAGAATCGTACCGCAGTCATCCTCACGGATAATCATATCCTGGGCAACGTCAACCAGACGACGCGTCAAGTAGCCGGCATCAGCCGTTTTCAGTGCCGTATCGGCCAACCCTTTGCGGGAACCGTGAGTCGAGATAAAGTACTCCATCACCGAGAGACCTTCGCGGAAATTCGCGATAATCGGATTCTCGATAATTTCACCAATACCGCCGGTGATTTTCTTCTGTGGTTTGGCCATCAGACCGCGCATTCCGGCCAACTGGCGAATTTGCTCTTTGGAGCCTCGGGCGCCGGAGTCAGCCATCATAAAGACCGGATTGAAGCCATCAAGATCAGCGGCCAGATTATCAAACATAACCTGGGCCACGTTGGCTGTGGTTCGAGTCCAGGTATCGATAATCTGATTATAGCGCTCACCGTTGGTGATGACACCTTTCATATACCGCTTCTGAATCTTGGTAACGTCTTTTTCGGCTTTGGCAATCAACTCGTGCTTTTCAGCCGGAACCTTGAGGTCACTGATCGAGACCGTCGCCCCCGAGCGAGTCGCCCAGCGGAAGCCCAGGGCTTTCAAATTATCCAGGAAGAAAACAGTCTGCGTCTGACCGAGTTTGTGATAGGCCTGTGAAATCAGTTCCTCCAGAGAACCCTTGGTGGCCGTGGCATTGTAAAACCGTATTTCCCTCGGGAGAATCTCATTGAAAATCACCCGGCCGACAGTGGTTTCCAGTGTCTGATTATTGATGCGGACAAAAATCCTGGCATGGGTATCGATGTAACCTTCTGAATGCGCCATCAGGGCTTCGTTTTCATCGCAGAAGGCGCAGCCTTCACCCTTCACATTCGGACGCATCTTGGTCAGGTAGTAGCAGCCGAGGACAATATCCTGCGACGGTATCGCAATCGGCCGGCCCGACGACGGCACCAGAATGTTATTGGTGGACAACATCAGGATACGGGCTTCAAGCTGGGCTTCAAACGACAACGGCACATGGACCGCCATCTGGTCGCCATCGAAGTCGGCGTTGAATGCCGCACAAACCAGGGGATGCAATTTGATGGCTTTCCCCTCCACCAGGCGCGGATAAAACGCCTGAATTCCGAGTCGGTGAAGAGTTGGGGCGCGGTTGAGGAGAATGGGATGATCCTCAATAATCTCTTCGAGAATATCCCAGACCTCTGGCCGTTCTCGTTCCACCAGCCGTTTGGCCGATTTCACCGACTGTACGTAGCCCTTTTCTTCGAGCTTCATGATTATAAACGGCTTGAACAATTCGAGCGCCATGTTCTTCGGCAAACCGCACTCGTACAGTTTGAGATCGGGACCGACTACGATCACCGAGCGGCCCGAATAATCAACACGCTTACCCAGCAGGTTTTGCCGGAACCGACCCTGTTTGCCCTTGAGCAAATCCGACAACGACTTCAGCGGGCGCTTGGTATCGCCACGAACGGAGTGCGTACGACGACCGTTATCAAACAAGGCATCGACCGCCTCCTGCAGCATTCGCTTCTCGTTGCGCAAAATGACTTCCGGCGCCTGTATATCAATAAGCTTTTTCAGACGGTTATTGCGGTTAATCACACGACGATAGAGATCATTGAGATCGGATGTCGCGAAACGGCCGCCCTCCAGCGGAACCAGCGGACGGAGATCCGGCGGTATCACCGGGACAACAGTCATGATCATCCATTCGGGACGGTTCCCTGACTGCCGAAATCCCTCGACCACCCGAAGGCGTTTGAGAATATCTTTCTTCCGCTGCACTGACGTTTCGACTTTGACCTGGGTCCGCAACTTGATAGCGATATCCTCCAGATCCATATTTTCCAGCAATTCTTTGACCGCCGGCGCACCCATGCTCGCCTTGAATTCCTTGCCGGCTTCCTCGAGATCGAGGTATTCTTCTTCCGAGATCAAATCGCCGATGTCATATGGCGTATTACCCGGATTGATAATAATATATGACTCGTAATAGAGCACCTTCTCCAGGTCGCGGACAGACAGATAAATCAGGTTGCCAATACGAGATGGTAGCGACTTAAAATACCAGATATGTGAGACCGGTACGGCCAGTTCGATATGACCCATCCGTTCGCGCCGCACCTTGGCCTGCGTGACTTCGACCCCGCAGCGATCGCAGACGATACCGCGGAAACGGATTCGTTTATATTTACCGCAGCTGCATTCCCAGTCCTTGACGGGTCCGAAGATGCGTTCGCAGAAAAGACCATCGCGCTCCGGTTTAAAAGAACGATAGTTGATTGTCTCCGGCTTGGTCACCTCACCAAAAGACCAGGAGTTGATGACTTCCGGTGACGCCAGTTTAATCTGGATGGCTTTCAGGTTTGGCGCTTTACGCTGCATGCGTCCGGGTAAAGTTGCCACGAGATTAACTCCTTTCAGACCGCGCGGGTCAGCTTCGCTCAATTAAACTAACATCCAGTCCCAGAGCCTGCAGCTCTTTGACCAACACATTGAACGATTCGGGGACACCCGGCTCGGGCGGGTTTTCGCCCTTGACGATGGCTTCATAAATCTTGCTGCGACCGGCCACGTCATCCGACTTGACCGTGAGCATCTCCTGAAGCGCATAAGCGGCCCCATAGGCTTCCATTGCCCATACTTCCATCTCTCCGAAACGCTGCCCGCCGAACTGGGCTTTACCGCCCAGCGGCTGCTGCGTTACCAGCGAGTACGGTCCGATCGACCGCGCGTGTATTTTATCATCAACCAGATGCGACAGCTTCAGCATGTAAATATAACCGACCGTGATGCGATTATCGAACCGTTCACCGGTCCGGCCGTCGTGCAGCCACGCTTTTCCATCGGTATCAAGCCCCGCCTTTTCCAGTTGCTCGGTAATTTCATCAAGGCTGGCGCCGTCGAACACAGGGGTCGCAAAATGCAGCCCCAGTTTATTGGCAGCCGCTCCCAGATGTGTCTCCAAAAGCTGACCGATATTCATTCGCGACGGCACCCCCAGCGGATTGAGAATTATATCAACCGGGGTACCATCTTCCATGTACGGCATATCCTCGATCGGAACGATGCGCGAGACGACACCCTTGTTACCATGCCGTCCGGCCATCTTATCACCAACCGAGACTTTCCGTTTGATGGCCACCTGGACTTTCACCAGTTGCTTGACGCCCGGCGGCAGTTCAGCGCCGCGCTCGACTTTATCGATTTCGACTTCCATCTCGGCGCGCTTGTCGGCCAGCAGGTTGGAGGATTCAAGAACGATCTTCTCCACCCGCGTGTTGATCTTCTCATCAGTGGTAAATCCATCGGGCGCAACCACCATGTCGAAATCGAAATCTACCATGTTTTCGGCTTTATATTTGTGGCCGGCACGGATAATAACAGAGTTGTCAACAATTGAGCGAACGGTGTGGGCCGATTCGCCATCGAGAATTTCGCCAAGACGTTTGTTACGATGGGCGGCGATATCCTGAAAGAGTTTGTTGTAGGTCTTGCGAATCTTGGCGATTTGCAATTTCTCGAACTTTTTAGATTCGTCGGATCGTTCTTTCCGCGAGAAGATCTTGGTTTCGACCACGATCCCCTTCATGCCCGGAGGCGCCTTAAGTGAGGCATCGCGCACATCTCCGGCCTTTTCGCCGAAAATCGCCCGCAGGAGCCGTTCTTCCGGCGACAACTCGGTTTCACCCTTGGGCGTCACCTTGCCGACCAGAATATCGCCGGCCTCGACTTCAGCCCCGATGCGAATGATACCGTTCTCATCCAGATTCAACAGCGCTTCTTCCGAGACATTCGGAATTTCACGGGTGATTTCTTCCGATCCGCGCTTGGTGTCACGAACCTGCAGTTCGAATTCCTCGATGTGAATCGACGTATACACATCTTCCTGGACGAGGCGTTCCGATAGAATTATCGCGTCCTCGAAATTGTATCCCAGCCACGGCATAAACGCCACCAGAACATTAAACCCGAGGGCCAGATCACCGCGTTCGGTAGCTGCACCGTCGGCAATAACATCACCCTCTTCCACCTGATCACCGACCTCGACGATCGGCTTCTGGTTCAAGCAGGTATCCTGGTTGGACCGCATGAACTTAATGAGGTAATAGACATCATCCTCATAAAAGCCCAACTCATCGGGCCGGGCTTTCAGATGCGGCCGGATCACGATTTTCTGGGCATCGACAAAAACAATTTCACCAGCCCGCTTAGCGACCAGCGTGACGCCGGCATCGGTGGCCGCCTTTCTTTCCATACCGGTGCCGACAAACGGCGCCTGGGTTCGCAGAAGCGGCAGGGCCTGGCGTTGCATATTCGAGCCCATCAAAGCACGGTTGGCATCGTCATGCTCAAGAAACGGGATCAGGGAAGCCGCCACCGACACCAGCTGCCGCGGCGACACGTCCATATAATCGATTTCTTCCGCCGGCAGCAACGGATAATCATCGCGCTTACGGGCACGAACCATATCATTGATAAACCGACCGTTGTCATCAATCGGCTCATTGGCCTGGGCGATGACATGACGGTCTTCCTGGTCGGCGGTCAGATAGATGATCTCGCCTGTGAATTTACCCTTGTTGAATTTGCGATACGGCGTCTCGATAAATCCATAGCGGTTGACCCGGGCGTAGGTAGCCAGCGATGCAATCAATCCGATATTCGGTCCTTCCGGGGTTTCCACGGGACAAAGACGGCCATAGTGGGTATGGTGCACGTCGCGAACCTCGAAGCCGGCGCGTTCGCGGGTCAACCCGCCCGGACCGAGCGCCGATAACCGCCGCTTGTGCGTTAACTCGGATAACGGGTTGGTCTGATCCATAAACTGCGAAAGCTGAGAGGATCCGAAAAACGTTTCGATGACCGAGGAGACTGTCCGCGCATTAATCAACGACTGCGGGGTGATGGGATCATCGCTTTTCAGGCTCATTCGTTCCCGAATATTACGGGCCACGCGAGAGAGACCGACTGAAAACAGATTCGAGAGGAGTTCCCCAACCGTACGGGCCCGACGATTACCCAGGTGGTCGATATCATCAATGTAACCATGGCCATTGCGCAGATCGACCAGACATTTGATAATCGCCACAAAATCGGCTTTATCGAGCGTGGTGTGTTCCAGCGGAATATCCAGCGACAACCGGTTGTTAATCATATACCGGCCGACTTCACCCAGATCGTAGCGCTTGGCATTGAAAAAGAGTTTGTCCAGAAGTGATTCGGCCATCTCCATTGTGGGCGGTTCGCCCGGACGCAGCAGCGTATAGAGTTTACTCAGCGCCTCTTCCCGGTTTTTGGTCGGATCCTTGAGACAGGTGTTGATCATGACATACGCTTCGCGCTGTTCATCGACTTCAACGACCTTGATCTTCTTGACTTTGAGTTCCTGCAATTTTTCCAGATGGCTGGCGGTAATCGTTTCGGCGGCATTAATGACAACTTCGCCGGTTTCTTCATCCACCACCGTTTCGGCAGCGAAATGCCCGAGGACCTTCTCGGCCGCTTTGCCGGCCAGCGACGCATTGGAGATATGGTAAAAGAGATCGAGGATTTCCTCATTGGTGGAGAAGCCGATTGCCCGCATGAGGGTCGTGGCGTGCATTTTCCGCCTTGAATCGATATGCACGTGCATGACGTCGCCGACGTCGACTTCGAATTCGACCCAGCTGCCGCGATACGGAATGATACGGGCCGAGTAAATCTGTTTCCCGTTGGGATGCGTGCTTTCGTCAAAAAAGACACCCGGAGACCGATGCAACTGCGAGACAATAACGCGCTCGGAGCCGTTAATAATAAACGTCCCGCGCTGCGTAATCAGGGGCAGCTCACCCAGATAAACATCCTGCTCCATAATGTCCTTGACCTGTTTGTCCTTCCCCTCACCCTCACGCGAAACCAGTCGCAGGGTCGCCTTGAGAGGAGCGGCAAAGGTCATGTTCCGTTCCTGACATTCCGCAATGGAATACCGCCGTGTTCCCATTGTAAAGCGGACGAATTCAAGCGTGTGATTTTCCCTGATATCGGATATCGGGAAAATTTCTTCGAAAATTTGCTGCAATCCCTGGCGCAGCCTCTTTTCGGGATCGACATCAGCCTGGAGGAAATCGTTGAATGATGATAATTGAACATCCAGCAGATTCGGCAATTCGGTTCCGACCGGAATTTTGCCGAATGTGACGCGCGAGATTGGCGTTTGTCTAGCCAAATCGACACCTCCCACAAAATAAAAAAAGCACCCATTCCGGCGGGCATAACTCACCGTACCGGTGGTGCGCAAATCCAGTGATGTTAATACCTGAAAGCCACGAACGATTTATACTCTCCCTGTTGGCGGCTGAGAGTCAATTGGTACCTCAGGTATTTGGTTGCTACAAACCGCAGTTTATCCACTCCCCCCACGGAAGGCAAGTAGTGATATGATTCTCCATTCGTTCCCCGCCCGTTGCCGGGCGGGGAGGCGAAAGCTACTTGATTTCGACAATAGCCCCGACGTCCTGAAGCTTATCACGAATCTGTTCAGCTTCTTCTTTGGACACCGCTTCCTTGACATTGCTCGGAGCACTATCGACCAGTTCTTTGGCTTCTTTCAGGCCGAGTGCGGTGATTTCACGAACCACTTTGATGACCTGAATCTTCTTGTCACCGGCAGACTGCAATTCGACATTGAACTCGGTTTGCTCTTCTTCCGCCGCATCGCCACCGCCGCCGGCGGGAGCTGCTACCGCAGCGACCGGAGCCGCAGCCGTGACGCCGAATTTGTCCTGCAGAGCTTTGGAAAGATCAGCCAGTTCGAGGACAGTCAGACCTTCTATCTTTTCCACGATTTCTGCAATTTTGCTCTCATCAGACACGGTCGTACCCTTTCACTTTACAAACAGTTACTTACTTCAATTGGTTCCCGTTGCATTCCGGCACGCCACGGCACGATTGGCCGGCTGGAACAATGCCCGGCCGGAATCAAACAGGAGTCGCATGAGACCAGTGTCATGCGCCCTATCCATCTCCCTGCTGGCGGGCCATCGCGTCGATCGTCCCGACCAGTTCGCGGAGAATTCCGTCCAGCGTACCCACCAGCCCGGCGATCGGGCTTTCGACATCGGCGATTAACTGCGACAGCAGTTGTTCGCGCGACGGCAGATTGGCGATACGTTCGGCATCGGAGCCGGCAAACGGCTGTTTATCTATATAAAATGCCTTAATCTCCGGTTTCTGAAGATCCTTGTTCTCTTTGAAAGTATCATAGAGAATCTTGGCCGGAACATTTGGTTCGGCGCTGCTGAACGCGATTGCGGTCGGCCCGACCAGATGCTCGGTCATATCATCATAACCGGAATCCTTCGCGGCAATGCGCAAAAGGGTATTCTTGGCAATTATATACTTTACGCCGCCATCCCGGAGTTGCTTGCGCAGCGCAGTCATCTGCTCCACGTTCAGCCCGGCATAGTCGGTTATAAAAATATTGGTCGCTTCCTGGAAGCGCTGCGTAAGGGTAGCAACTGTATCGATTTTAATTTGTATTGGCATGGCGTCTTCCCCTTACTTCTTCAATTCCGTTAGAATCGCATTGTGGTCCAGCTTCAACCCGACGCCCATAGTGGAACTGATGGCCGCACTCTTGATGTAGGTACCCTTGGCGGCCGCCGGTTTTGCCTTGACAATGGCATCGAAAAATGCCCGTGCGTTTTCGACCAGTTTACCCTCTTCAAACGACACCTTGCCGATTGAAGCAGAAATTCCACCCTGACGGTTGACCCTGAATTCAATCTTACCGGCCTTGAGCTCGGTGACAGCCTTGCCGATATCCATCGTGACCGTTCCGGATTTCGGATTAGGCATCAAACCACGCGGCCCGAGGATTTTTCCCAGGCGCCCGACCTTGCCCATCATATCCGGCGTCACCACGATCACATCGAAATCGAGCCAGCCGTCTTGAATTTTCTGGATTTCATCGTCGCCACCGACATAATCAGCCCCGGCCGCTTTGGCCTCTTCGGCCTTTTCGCCCTGGGCAAAAGCCAGCACACGAACCGTCTTCCCAATCCCATGCGGGAGGGATACGGTACCGCGGACAATTTGATCGGCGTGACGCGGATCAACCCCCAGATTCATGTTGATGTCAACCGACTCATCAAACTTGACAAACGCACTCTCCTTGATAAAATGGATCGATTCATCAAGGCTAAAACGTTTGAGCCGATCGAGACCTTCCCGCGCTTTGCGGTAGTTCTTTCCGTGTTTCATCAGTCTACAGTCTCCCTAGACATACTGACTATGAATAGGTACGAGCGAACTGCTCTTTTTAACCGGTGACGGTTACTCCCATCGACCGGCAGGTACCTGCAATAATGTTCACCGCAGCATCAAGATCAGCCGCATTCAAATCCGGCTCCTTGAGCTTGGCGATTTCTTCAAGCTGCTTACGGGTAATGGTCCCGACTTTGGCCCGATTCGGCACGCCGGAACCCTTGCCCAACCCGAGGGCTTTTTTGACCAGTACCGCCGCCGGCGGTGTCTTGGTGACAAAGGTAAACGATTTGTCTTTAAAGACGGAGATCACAACCGGAATAATCAAACCGGCGTCCTTCTGCGTGCGGGCGTTGAACGCCTTGCAGAATTCCATAATATTGACACCCGCCTGCCCGAGCGCGGGACCTACCGGCGGAGCCGGGTTGGCGTTACCGGCCGGGATTTGCAGCTTGATCAAATTTTCTACTACTTTCGCCACGACAACTGCTCCTTCGCTTGTGCTACCCTTTCTGCTTGACCAGTTCCACCTGCAGAAAATCGAGCTCCACCGGGGTCGGACGGCCAAAAATCGAGACCATCACTTTAACTTTTTTGCGTTCCAGATTCACTTCACTGACAAATCCCGCGAAATCCGCAAACGGCCCGTCGATAACTTTCACCTGATCGCCGGCCATAAACGGCACGTCCGTCATTTCCGCTTCGCGGGTCTGATCGACCTGACCAAGAATCCGGTCGACTTCATCTTTTCTGAGCGGCTGCGGCTTGCCCTTGGCGCCGACGAAATTGGTAATCCCGGGCGTGGAGACGACCAGATTCTGCGTCACCTTGTCGAGTTCCATCTCCACCAGGATATAACTTGGCAAAAACTTTTTGGTCGATGTCGACCGTTTGCCGTTTTTCATCTCCGTCACCTGCTCGGTCGGAATGAGCACATCTCCGAAACGGTCCTGCAGTCCCTGAGTTTGAACCGCCGACTCCAGATACCGTTTGGCCTTTTGCTCATGGCCCGAATAGGTATGGACCGCGTACCAGCGCAGCGCCATAGACAACACCTCGGTTCGTTTCCTTAAAATATCGCGCGGACGGCTTCGTTGAGAATAAAGTCCACAACCCCGATAAACAACGATACGATCACCGAGACGACGACTGTGACGATGGTCGACCCGATCACTTCATTCCGTGTTGGCCAGGTTACCTTGGTCAACTCCATTCGGGTCTCTTTCAAAAACTTGATGACTTTATCCACAACCAACCCTTATCTTCATGCAGGCCAGGAGGGACTCGAACCCCCAACCGCCGGTTTTGGAGACCGGAACTCTACCAAATTGAGCTACTGGCCTACGGCTTGCACACACTTATTCAATAATACTGGCGATAACACCGGCGCCAATTGTCCGGCCACCCTCACGAATCGCGAACCGAAGACCCTCTTCCATCGCGATCGGCGTGATCAACTCGGCCGATATCGTTATGTTATCTCCAGGCATCACCATCTCAGTACCTTCAGGAAGCGCCAAGTTACCCGTCACGTCCGTCGTCCGGAAATAAAACTGCGGACGATACCCCGTGAAAAACGGCGTATGACGGCCGCCCTCTTCCTTCGTCAACACGTACACCTCGCCGGTGAACTTCGTATGCGGCAGGATCGACTTCGGCTTCGCCAAAACCATGCCTCGCTCGATGTCGTTCTTGTCGACACCGCGAAGAAGCAATCCCACGTTATCACCCGCTTCACCGTAGTCCAGAATCTTCCGGAACATCTCCACACCCGTCACCACGGTCTTACGCGTATCGCGGATGCCCACGATCTCAACTTCTTCACCCGTCTTGATCTTGCCACGCTCGATACGACCGGTACCGACCGTACCACGACCCGTGATCGAAAACACGTCCTCCACTGGCATCAAAAACGGCTTGTCCGTGTCACGATCAGGCGTCGGAATGTAGCTGTCGACCGCTTCCATCAACTCATATATCGACTGGAAAGCAGGATCATCGGCGATCGACACATCAGACGCTTTCGTCATCGCCTGAAGCGCGCTCCCGCGAATGATCGGAATATCATCGCCGGGAAACTCATACTTGTTCAGCAAATCGCGAATCTCAAGCTCGACCAGATCCAACAACTCCTCGTCGTCAACCATGTCAACCTTGTTCATGTACACCACGATGTACGGAACTCCGACCTGACGGGCCAGAAGAATGTGCTCACGCGTCTGAGGCATCGGACCATCAGCCGCCGAAACCACCAGGATCGCACCGTCCATCTGAGCCGCACCCGTTATCATGTTCTTCACGTAGTCGGCGTGACCAGGACAGTCTACGTGCGCATAATGACGATTGTCCGTCTCATATTCCACATGCGCCGTCGCTATCGTGATGCCGCGCTCTTTCTCCTCCGGAGCATTGTCGATCGAATCAAACGACCGGACCTGAGCTCCGCCCTTGCGGGACAATACCATCGTCATCGCTGCTGTCAACGTCGTCTTGCCATGATCTACATGACCGATCGTGCCAACGTTCACGTGAGGCTTTGTCCGCTCAAATTTCGCCTTCGCCATCGCGTGTGTTCTCCAAATTTGTTATCAAATATTAAGCCCAGAACCAGACTCGAACTGGTGACCTCGTCCTTACCAAGGACGTGCTCTACCTCCTGAGCTATCTGGGCTTAGGCTTGCTTCGTATCGTCGTTTTCGTTCTTATAGGCGTACTCGCCTAATGTAAAGACCCCTAATCTATAGCGTGCTCAGGTTTTGTCAAGAGGATTCTGGCGGAAATTATACTTTTTCCACACGCCAATAACCGACTCCCCGACCGAAAGTTCCCCGGATATAGGAGGCATAGCCGAACGCCCGAGACACCCTTATTACTATCGACCGCAGCTGCGATTTTTACAACCCAAACTGCTCAATTTTTCAGCAACTGCCGGGCCTCGATTTTGCTTTTCGGGAAACCATCGGCATGCCTGCGGAGATAATATGGAGCGGGAGACGAGGCTCGAACTCGCGACCAACAGCTTGGAAGGCTGTGACTCTAC
>CAZGLR010000076.1:0-16177 GCA_964526635.1 uncultured Ignavibacteriales bacterium
TTACGCTTGGCTGTGGGGTCAGCCGAATACTCCACCGCAAGCTGCTCAAACGCGGCGCCGTCCTTGAGTTTGGCCAGGACCTCATTGGCCGTTTTTTCATCCTCTACGAGAATATGCGAGGCTTTGATCTCCTCACCCATTTTGACATACCAGTCTTTGATCTCGGCTTCCGACGGCATCGCCTTATCCAGGATCTTGCGATCGAAGAGGATATCGAGCAGGAATTTATGCTTTTCGCCCTCGACCACCCGCTTGACCTCCTCGTTGTCCTCGAGGTTAAATTCATAAGAGCCGAGAATCAGCAGGTTCTGTTCGATCAATGAATCGCGGAGCATACGGCGCGCTTCCAGTTCCTTCTCCGCCGAGATAAAACGGAAATTGCCGCGCTCGAAAATACGGTCAATATCTTCATTGGTAATGACCCGGTCGCCGACTTTGGCTATAACCTCACCCGATTGTTTACTGCAGCCGGCGACTGCCAGCACCAGCAGGATAAGCACCAGCCAGAGGTACATCGTTAACCGTTTGTGCTTCATAGTTTCTCCTCGTAGATATCCCATCTTCTCAGGTATTCTACCGATCGGGGGTACCTGAGTTCCCCCCGGTACAGATAGAACCCCTAATATAGACGGCCCCTGAGATGGCGGCAAGGGAAATAACGGCGCTTTTGGCTGGCGTGAGTCCCTCCGTTCAAAGAGAAAATATCAATATCACATATTTAAAAATGGATGAATCAAACGAGCGTTTCTGCCGTATCTTCTGACAGTTACATTCCGCCGTTTTTACGGAGCCACACTTAAGCCTGAAATCAGAGATATACCCATCGCAATGGCGGCCATCAACAACACTATAGCCGAGGCTTGCATCATGGATCAGACGATGTCGAAGATAACACTGAAATCGGTTGCCCTGGGCGACATGGCGCAGGAATTTGCGTCGACCCGGGCTATGCTGGAACGGGTGCCGGAGGCCAATATGGATTGGCGGCCGCATGCGAAGTCGTTTACTCTTAAGCAGTTAATCGGCCATATTGTGATTTTGCCTTACTGGACCCAGACCATGCTTGAAGACGATTCCTTTGATCTGGCCACAGTCGGTCAGCCCAACGACGATGACCTGCCCAAAACCCGCAATGAGATCCTGGCGGCCTTTGACAAAAATGTCACCACGATTACTGATTTGATCGAAAAGGCCGATGATGAGAAACTCGGTAAAGTATGGACACTCAAAAGGGGCGATCAGGTCATTATGTCAATGCCGCGGGCGCCATTTATTCGCACCTTCGGTACCAGCCATTTGATTCATCATCGGGCGCAGTTGGGGATTTATTTGCGCATGCTGGATGTTCCGGTGCCGCAGACCTATGGCCCCACCGCCGATGAGGGCATGGATCAGATGTAGTGAATGGCGTTTGGTGGTCCAATCCGGCAGGATCGGACTACCGGCCAGGAAACAATCTGTTCGAATTCCTCGCCTCACCCGTAAACGGGTGAGGCATCCATCTATACAGTTGGATGTTGTAGGTGGTCTGCGGTTATTGGACGCAGCCGGCGACAGGGTATTTCAACACTGGCCCGGGTTCAAAGACCTCGGACCACCCTGGTTGATGTTTTTGAAGCATCCTCCATCCGTGGTACCACACCGGAACGGTGTGGCAATTTGATCAATGGCAGCATAGCTCAACAAATAAGTAAACCCACGACTCCGCAGCTTCGCAGCTCCGCAGTGGGCGACATGTTGTGGCTGGGTGACCTGGTCACTACGAACAAAATCGATTTACGAGATCATAATCTAAACTCATCGGGGCGGCGTTCTGCCGTTGTCGTTGTCCGTATTACCCAATGGCCGGAGTCCCCTGCCCATACAATTGATGACATAATCCTTAATCAAATGCATCCGTAGTGGCGCGGTTTGCGCGCCTGTCGTGATGCGAAGCCTATGGCTTCGCTACAATGGCACCCCGCCGATATTGGTGTGGCGAAGGATGGAGGATGATTGTGTATGACACCGATCCCATTACGTGAACGGTTTAATTCGGAGCCAATCCCCATTGTGTTGCTTAATTGGGGTATAGTTCATCTGGCCTACCCGTCAGAAATAAAGGACAGGGGCGAATATGCCCTGTCCTTTGATTTGCTTGAGCAAAATGACGAATATCCAAAGACGATTACTTCTAATTATTTCTAAACGATGAATTTACGTATTCAGTATCCTAACAGAAGTTAGGTTGGCAATTTAGTCTTGGAAGAACTCAATTATTAATAGTATAAATCTATTTGATTATTATACATTTTTTCAAAATGTACTTCGTTATTTCTTTACCTGATCCTTTTTGCTCTTCAATAACCTCTTCGCATTCCAAACGATATATCTTATCTTGGATTACTAAGCCTGTTAACTTAACATCAGATTTGCCTGAATATTCCCTCCCATCTTCCTCGTTTACGATTCGCCATGTGCGAGCCTTTTCATCGACTTTGGTTAAGTATCCTGTAAATGTGATTTTTTCTACACCAAGATCTTGACGTTCAATTAAAGCCTCATATAGAGGTCCCGCTTGCTCATGGGTAAGACTCTTCCCATATAACTGATTTCGGTCAGGTCTTGCCCACTCATATGAAACACTGCTTTCAGTTTCTGAAATGAATTTCACAAAGTCTCGATAAGCAATCGCTAACAAACCGCCTAGGCTTGATAATTTAGCTACAGTTTGTTGGGGATCCTCAACGGAATCAAAAATATCATCAATGATTCGGAAGGCTCGCTCAACTTCAGGATAACCAAATAAATCGGGGTCCTTATGAGATTGCATGTTTAATGTAAATGAGCCGGGAGAAAACCCATAGACTTCAAGGAGATAATGTTCATCCAGATATAATGAGCGCTTTGACTTTGAATCAAAGTCCTTTATGGCATACCTAAATGCGTACTTGACCAGTTTCTGCAGAAGCGACGCAGCTCTTCCTAAATTGTCCGCGAAAATTTTCGATTCAATCATTGACTCTGGTGGATTCAACCTACAATTGATAAGCGCCTTTTGACGTTTTACAGACTCTGCTACAATTTCTGATCCTATTTTTGCATCAAAATCAAAATATACGCCCTTTTCGGGTAGCCAATTAGATTGTATTTCACTTCGCAAAATCGAATCGACCTTTGCCCGGGTAGCCATTTCATCTGTCGATTTGAGAGTAAAGTATGTCTCAACCTCAGGATCATCATAAACTCCTGCAAGATCAATTTTCCCAAGTAATAGGTCTTCCTCATTTTGTTTCGAAATCATTGTACACAAGTATATATCCGTCTCATCTGATCTGTTAGCTAAAGTACATACATACCTTGTACCAAACTGATCCTCGGCCAAGAATACTTGAAGACCATCATAATATATCAGTGATTTTTGGTTCTTTAGTTTACGCATTTGATTCCATATTCTTATAGGAATTGGCCAACGTGTTACACAACTATACTACACACGCTTATCGGATCAAAATCTCGATCTCGCCACCAAGAATAATGACCATATCTTCCTGTTTTTTTAATGAGTCCTGAGTCGCTGGTTAAAGTCAATTCTACAATCAATTTGCCCTTTTGGGTTGGTAATTTTAGTATCTTTTCACAACCTCGCTTAGTATCAAACACTGAGCAAGAACTCGCGACACATTCATTGTTTCCGAATTTCTTCTTAGGACATAGCTTTCTCTGTGACCAAAAATCCTTTTGAATAGGTGGATCGCTCCCTACCAATCGATATACCAATTTGTTGTTGGGCTTTTGCGCGTCCTCTGGGGGGCAGTTATCAGGGAGTTCCTCAGCCCACCTGCTTTTCTTCGACATTCGTAAGTAGTTCTCCAATTAGATCGTATCGAGGCCTCTTAGATTATTCTATTGATTTTACCCAAAATAATCATTTAATTTGCTCTGGTCAAAGGATTTTAATTAAAAGGTACATAGCATGATTCGTATATTAGTGAAGAAAACAAAATTTACGGAGATCGATCCCGCCGCTTACAAATTGGCCAGCGAACCCAGAATATCGTGGGTAACAGTTGATATCGAATCCGATGAACTCGAAAGTGCTGTGAAATCCGTTGGAGATCAGCAGTTTTCAGAAGTTGTTGGAGCTGAAATTATTTCTGAGTAACTCGCCTACACATCCAGATTGCGGACGTAAGTCGCATTATCCTGAATGAACTTCCGGCGCGGGGGAATCTCGTCACCCATCAACAGTGTGAACAAACGGTCACATTCGGCCGCCGATTCCATCGTTACCTGCAGCAGCGTCCGCGTTTCCGGATTCATGGTCGTATTCCACAGCTGATCCGGGTTCATTTCACCGAGACCTTTGTAGCGCTGCAGACCGATACCGGAGCCGCCCATCTCTTTGAAAACAATATCTTTTTCATCGTCTGAGAAGGCATATCGTTCGGTTTTACCCTTTTTGAGCAAAAACAGCGGTGGCTGGGCGATATACATATGCCCCATTTCGATCAGCTCTTTCATATAGCGGAAGAAGAAAGTAAGGATCAGTGTCCGGATATGCGCACCATCGATGTCGGCATCAGTCATAATAATAATCTTGTGATACCGCAGTTTGGAGATATCGAATTCTTCCTTGCCGATACCGGTGCCGAGCGCGGTAATCATGGCTTTGATTTCTTCATTGGCCAGGATACGATCCAGTCGGGCTTTTTCGACATTGAGGATTTTGCCGCGCAGCGGGAGGATTGCCTGAAAACGGCGATCGCGTCCCTGTTTGGCCGATCCACCCGCCGAGTCGCCCTCGACGATATACAATTCGGCCTCTTCGGCTACTGTCGTGGCGCAGTCGGCCAGTTTGCCCGGCAGGGCGGCATTGTCCAGCGCGGTTTTGCGCCGGGTCAGTTCCTTGGCTTTGCGGGCGGCCTCACGACTGCGGGCAGCAGAAACTGTCTTTTCAATGATTCTCTTCGCCACCGAGGGTGTCTCTTCGAAGAACTCGGCGAGATATTCACCGGCGACACGCTCCACAATGCCTTTGACCTCGCTGTTTCCCAGTTTGGTCTTGGTTTGACCCTCGAACTGCGGATCCATGACCCGCACCGAAACCACCGCGGTCAGTCCCTCGCGGCTGTCTTCACCGCTGAGTGTGACTTTGGTATTTTTCAGCAGGTTGTTTTTCGAGGCGTAGTTGTTGATCGTCCGGGTCAGCGCGGTGCGGAACCCGACCAGATGCGAACCGCCCTCGATCGTGTTGATGTTGTTGACGAAGGAGTACACCGATTCACTGTAGCCGCTGTTGTATTGGATTGCAACGGCCACGGTGACATCTTCGAGTTCCTTCTCGAAAAAGATCGGTTTCTTGAAAACCGGAGTTTTACCCTGGTTGAGATGTTCGACGAACAACGACAACCCGCCTTTGTAGCAATACGATTCCTCGTTCTCCCGCCCGGGGCGTTCCGATTTCAAATCGATGCGCAGTCCGGGGTTGAGGTAAGCCAGTTCGCGCATACGGCCGGCGAGAACATCGAACTTGAAATCGACCTTTTGGAAAATCTCTTGGTCGGCCAAAAACGTTGTCTTGGTACCGGTTTTTTTACGTTTGCCGATTATTTTGACATCGCCCTGCGGTTCGCCACGGTGATATTCCTGATAAAAGACGTCGCCATCGCGCCCGACCTCGACCTTGCACCATTCAGAGAGCGCATTGACCACCGAGACCCCGACACCATGGAGGCCGCCCGAAACCTTGTAAGATTCGTGTTCGAATTTTCCCCCCGCATGGAGCGTGGTCATCACGACTTCCAGGGCCGATTTTTTCATTTCAGGATGCAGGTCGATCGGAATACCACGACCGTTGTCTGTAACCGTGATTGTCTGATCTTCGTGGATAATGACTTGTATATGATCACAGTAGCCGGCCATCGCCTCGTCGACCGAGTTATCGACGACCTCATAGACCAGGTGATGCAGCCCCCGACTGGAGGTATCGCCGATATACATGGCAGGCCGTCGCCGGACCGCCTCGAGACCCTTGAGGACCTGAATAGTTGCGGCATCATAGTTGCCATTGGTTGATTTAGGTTCGGTCACAGTCTTTGCCATCGCTTTCTTTCCTCATGGATCCAGCCTTTAGAACAATTCGATCAACGACTTTACCGCCGGGATGCTCATGGACTCTGGCTAAAATATCATCCATCTGCATTTCCAACTCCTGCCGCCAGACGTCTTTTTCGACGACGACAGTGAGAACACCCTCAGCGAAGCGCAGCGCGCGGGATACTTCGGCAAGCTGCGGCCCGACAATCTCAGGCCACGTGACGACTACCTGCCAGCCATACCAGCGGCGGGCCAGACCCATTGAACTCATGAGCTTGTGAAGTACGCCGTCGAGACGAGCAGGTGTATTTCCCATGTTTGGTAACGCGCGTCCTATTCTTATACAACCCTGAATAATACGGAGATGGAATTATTCCGGCAAGTTTAAAAACTCATACTGTATACTATGTGATACGCTATTTTCGGCGTGTTTTCAAGGCTTCAGTGGAATTTAAGCGGAATAATTGTCGCCGCGATTACGCTGCGGGCGGCGCGGACCCTTGCGACTGGGGATATACAAATCCGGCCCCTCCTTGCGGCGCATTCTAACCGTATGATCCTGGCACGACTGGCAGCGACGGATAAGGTGAGCGTCTTCCTTTTTGATCCAGCGTTTCTCGACATGCTTGGGGCCATAGACCGGACGGCCGATAATCTCATATCCGGCCGAGGGATCATCGGAATCATTAAATCTTACCCCGGCAACAACCTCATTGCTGCCCGGCTTATACAGGGTCGCCCCCGGACAGGTAATCAAAATGCGGTCAGAGGTATCGGCGAAAGCGTTGATCGAATCGGCCAGGATGCCATAGAACTCACCCCGGGAATCATTGCACGACGTGCAAATCCATAATCCGCCGATATTTTCCAGGTTTCGCCCGCAATGCTCACAGGTGTGGGTGTTGTGATTTGACATCATCAGCACCCGATGCACATGTCGGCGACGACTTCACCCGATGATACCCAGCTGAGCTGCCCGGCCAGCGAGGCCGCAATACGGCGCAGCAGCGATAACTCACTTTTGGAAATACGGTGTGAGGAATCGAAGACTATCGCCTCACCACCGCTGTTTATCACGGCCAGAATCGAGGCAAAAGCCGGGTAATACAGGTCGCCATCCTGGAAAAGCGGATAACCGGCTATGTTAAATGCGACTTTCATACCGCTATTTCATGCAAAGCCGGTACCGAGTGGGTATGGATAGTTTTAAGTTGTTGTTGGGATGGTTTTTAGGGATGATTCTCGGGCGGATTTATCGTGATGAGATAGATGCTATTTATGGGGTGATGCCTATACTCTGATGGGTGTTTCCAACGGCAGGATATCCCCTGTGTCGTTCGGGACCCTCGCTTCGCTCGGACACGGATCCTGACCGAGATATGGGACGCTAACTATCAATTCGATTATCGTACAAGGGCGGAAGCCGTGCCGCGCCGGGGGCCGGAGCGAAGCAACGGCGATCCCGCCGGAAAGATTAACCTTTTAATTGACTCCCTGGGCAACGGCAGGATCTCCCTCGCAGCCCTTGGCAGCCCCATTACTCTACTCCCCCTTTTTCTCCAACTCGCGCGGCTCGACAAAGACTGTCTTCTCGCGCTCGATTGTCACCAACCCCGATTTGGCCTTACGCGGTTTGCGGACATATTTTTTCTGGGTATAACTGACCGGCACTGTGGCCGAATTGCGGGCTTTTGAAAACCATGCCGCGACCGCCGCCGCTTCTTCGATTTCGGTTGCCGATGGTTCGAAATTTTTATGCGGGAACTTCAAGACAACATGCGATCCGGGACACTGGGCGGCGTGGAACCAGAGTTCATATGGCCGGGCATATTCAAAAGTGGTCCGGTCGTTGTTTTCGCCGCTTTTACCGACAAAGACAGTCAACCCGGTCGAGGTTTGATAGGTTTTATACGGCAGCGATATTGTTTCGCCGCCCGATACCCCGCCTCCGTTTGATGCGCGAGGCACCAATTCGGGATATTGACCGGAGGCGTTTTCAAAATCACGGTCGAATTCATCGAGGGCGGTTTCGAGATATTTTAATTCTTCGATCATGTTATCACGCCGCCTGATAAGCAGCGCCAGCCCCTCTTTGCCTTTGCGATATTTTCGCGAATAAACGGCAATATTATCCTGAGGCGGCAGCGATGGATCGAGGGGAATTGCAATCGGTTCACCGCTGCCATAAAGATTATCGACCGTGATCGATTCCATCCCGCGCTCCAGCCGGTTCATGTTGGTTTTCAGCAAATCGGAGTATTGCAGGTATGTTTCGTAATCGGCGGCCTCGGCGATATCAGATTCAAGTTTTTCGATCAGGCGCCGGGTCTTCTTGATTTTCTGGCGTACGGCTTTGAGAGTACTCTCCCGATGGCTCTCGGTTTCGGTCACATCCTTGACAATCTCCAGCACTTTGCGCTGGGCCTGAGATAATGATGGATATGATGTCACCGGCTCACGGTCCGCAATTTTCATCGGATAATACACTGGTTTGCCCTTGATAATATAGGCATACACAGTTCGCGCGGGATCATGATAGGCGCCAATCATCTCGCGGATTATCTTCTGGAGTTCGACAATATCGATAACCGGCTCGGTGCCGTTTGACAGTCGATTCAACGCAGTTCCGGCCAGCTCATAATCGAATCCGAACAGATTTTTTTCGAGCAGACGGGCGGGATTGGCATCGTGGTCGCTGTCGAGGACATCATTGAGTTGATCGGTGGTGATCATCTCCGGGCTGTATTTCTCCGGGAGCGGTGACGGTTGATAAATCTCGCCCTCGGTAAAGGTTTTTTCGCGCAATGAAGCGAGGATGCCGTGATTGCTGTCCAGCAACCAGACATTGCCATTGGGACCGATAATTTCCAACACCAGGATAAATTTTTGACCCTTCAGATCAAGATCGACTTCAACGATACGGTCATTGGGGAGCTGCCGGACAGAGGTAATCATCGCTCCCCAGATATCTTTGGCAAACGGCCGGTATTTTTCGGTAGTATCGAGCCGTGATTTCCCCGCCGGGAGAATATAAAAACCGCTGCGCTGGGGGTGGAACGACATCGTCAGGCAATTGCTGCGCCGTGATTTACAATACAGTTGCAGCGCCCGTTCCTTGCGATAATACTCGATACTGGTCACGGCGGCATCGACAATATCGCGGCTCGATTCGGCCAAAATACGGGTGACATCCAATGAACTCAGCATACGGCCAATATAATCACGTATTGTATATCGGGGAACAAAAAGCCGCGTTTGTCGATATTAAACTATACGGATCCGGCCAAAAAGGAATACTGTTATCTTGAGACTGCGCTATCTTGTTACTTTACTTCTCATTGCCCTGACCGCCACGGCGGCTGTCCGGGCGTACAAGCCTCAGTTACGGACGATCAAAGTCAAGGTTGTGGCCGATGAACGCTATGCCCGCCAGACCAACTGGGAACGGCACGCCAAAGCCGAACTCGATGATGTTGCTGACGCCCTTGGAGAAATCCTCAATATCCGGCTGGATATAGTCGCCTATGATCAATGGTATGGTGAACGGGAATCATTTGATCAGCGTACCGCCCATATGCTCGAGGAGGTCGCGCGCGATAGCGCCGATATTGTGGTCGGATTCACTTTGATTCCGGCGGCTATTCGCGGCATCGGCAGTGTGACTGAGGGATTGACCATTCCCTATCGCGGTATGATGGTCAAAACCTATCAGGGAAACCGGTCTTACAATTACTTCCTGCCCCTGATTATTGTTCATGAGATGGTGCATGTGCTGGGCGGAGTTCATGTCGGTGGCAATTCGATCATGTCCCCGCAATTCGGCAAACAAATTGTGCTGGAACTCGATGATCTCAATCGGGCGATCGTCGATATTACCCGACAGGTCGATTTTCAGGTCGGGGTGGCATCGTTGTCTGATCCGCTTAAACTGGAGTTGACCAGGCTGTATGCTCGGGCGTTGGACAACGGTAATCAGGAGCTGATGGTTTTTCTGACCCTGGCCGACCTGTACAGCAGACTCGACAGGTATCAAGAGGCAATTGCGACTTATCTGCTTATGCTGGAAGTCTATCCGGAGTATAACCGCGGGCGGATTCTGCTGGGTGAATGCTATCTTCTGATGGGTCGGGCGGACAAGACGATTGAAATTTTTGAGGATGCCCTGAAATACAAGCAGGACCGTGATTTACTTCATGGCAAGCTGGCTGTGTTATATTACAATGCCGGCGATTTCGACCAGTCGTATTATCATGCCAAAAAAGCCGATGCCTTCGGTGCCGATATCGATCCCGATCTGATCTATGAATTGCGGAAAAAGCGTGGAAAGCAATAATTTGCGTCCTAACTGCGATCGACTTTGAGCGCCGCCAGAAATGCTTCCTGCGGGATCTCGACCGTCCCGATCTGTTTCATCCGTTTTTTGCCCTCTTTCTGTCTTTCCAACAGCTTGCGTTTTCGCGTAATATCGCCGCCATAGCATTTGGCGGTAACGTTTTTTCGCAGGGCCCGAATTGTTGCCCGGGAGACGATGCGCGAACCGATCGAGCCCTGAATAACGACTTCGAACATCTGGCGCGGTATTAACTCCTGCAGTTTTTCGCAGAGGGCTTTGCCGTAGTAATAGGCTTTGTCTCTATGAATAATAACCGAGAGCGCATCGACCGGGTCGCCATTGACCATAATATCCAGCTTAACCAGTTTCGACGGTCGATAATAGGGAATAGCATAATCCAGCGAGGCGTAGCCCCGGGTGACCGATTTGAGCTTGTCGTGGAAGTCGAAGATAATCTCCGAGAGAGGGAAGGCAAATGACAAATTGGCCCGGGTCGCGCTGAGATATTCAGTGTTTTTGTATTCGCCCCGGCGATCGGTCGATAGTTTCATGATGTTCCCGATATATTCGGGCGGGGCGATAATCTGGCTGTCGACAAAGGGTTCCTCGATAGATTCAATATCGCCGGGCGACGGGAGTTGCGAGGGTGAGTCGACTGTTACTTTCTCGCCGGTTTTGGTGTAGACGAAGTATTCGACGTTGGGGACAGTATTGATAATCGCCTGATCATACTCGCGAGACAGCCGCTCGGTAATAATCTCCATATGCAGCAATCCCAGAAAGCCGCAGCGAAAACCGAATCCGAGAGCAACCGATGTTTCCGGGACAAAATCGAGGGAGGCATCGTTGAGTTTCAGCTTTTCCAATGCCTCGCGCAATTCGGTATAATCCTCGGCCACGGCCGGAAAGATGCCGGCAAAAACCATCGGTTTTATTGCCACAAAGCCCGGCAATGGTTTCGTGGCGGGCCGTGCGGCTGAGGTGAGCGTATCGCCAACCATAACATCACCGACCTGCTTGATACCGGCAAAGAAATAACCGACTTCCCCGGCCGAAAGATCTTTGTCGGGGAAGTACTTCAGGCGACGGTAGCCGACCTCATCGACTTCATAGCTCTTACCACTGGCTATAAATTTAATTCTTTCGCCCGGCCGTATGACGCCATCGACCACGCGGATATACCCGGCAGTCCCGCGGTAAGAATCATAGATAGAGTCGAAAATCATCGCCCGCAGGGGGGCCGTGAGATCGCCCGCTGGCGGCGGGATTTCCCGCACAATAGCTTCCAGCAACTCCAGGATACCGATACCCGCTTTGGCCGAGCATTTAATTATCTCATCCGGTTCTACGCCCAGCAGATCACAGATTTCATCGGAGACATTATCAACCTGCGCCGCCGGTAAATCGATTTTGTTGATGACCGGAATTATATGGAGATCGTTTTCCATTGCCAGATAGAGGTTGGAGACTGTCTGCGCTTCAATTCCCTGGGAAGCATCGACCACCAGAAGCGCGCCCTCGCAGGCCGACAACGACCGCGAAACTTCGTAGGTAAAATCGACATGACCGGGTGTATCGATTAAGTTGAGCTGATAGATGATACCGTTGGACGCCTTATACTCAAATCGTACGGCATGCGATTTGATCGTGATACCGCGTTCCCGTTCGATATCCATATCGTCCAGCGTCTGCGCCTTCATATGACGCTGCCGCAGGGCCTGGGTAGACTCCAGGAGGCGATCGGCCAGGGTTGACTTACCATGGTCGATATGGGCGATAATCGAGAAATTTCTAATTCGTTTTTGTTCCATCGTCCAGTATCACAAAGTACGTTTAATCGAAGCGCCAATATATGCTATCGACGCCATTCGGCCAAAACAAAATAGCAGGGAATGGCCCGTGGCAGGTTCTGTGTCAGGATGATCGTTTGATCCTCCACCCTGTATTGATACGCCGGACGTTATTATATATCAAGCAGTTATCCACATGTTTCAATACCGCAACAGCTCCTCCCCGGAATTATCCCATATAATCTGCTTGTATTCTGTCACCTCGAATGCTTAATTGAACCCGCTTATGAATGAAGTAAACACACTGAAAATTGTCAGACGGATCGCTGTTGCCGTGATAGCCATCCTTGTCGGCATAATCGTACTGACTGCAGTCGGCTGTGAAAAGCTGCAGGAAGAGTATATCCTCCGGGATTTGAAATTCCGTATTCGGGTGATTGAAGACAGCCGCGTATACCATGTCTGGTTAACCACCGACAGTGTCATGACCCACCCCGATCCGGGCATACGGCGCAGTGCTGCTGAAGCGATGGGGCGGATCGGGCATCCCGGCTATATTGCGCCATTGATTAGCCACCTTGCTGATACGTCAGCGGAGGCTGCCGAAATGAAATTTTTCGCCGCCGGTCTAATAGGGGACACGGTTTTCATTGATCCGATTCTCGGCCTGCTTCGCGACGGCACCCCGGCCCCCGGCGCCGCAATCGAAGCCCTGGGGCGAATCGGCGATTCCACACTGGCCGATGAAATTGTGCCGTATATCACCGACGATGATTCCCTGGTCGCCGCGGCGGCAATGATGGCCCTCTGGCGGAGCGAGGGCTGGTCTGCTTCCGACAGCATGGTGGCGGTCGCGATGACTACGGCCAATCGCCATGTTAAATGGCATGGTCTCTATGCGCTGGCGAGGGGGAATCGTCTTGAGGGGAAAGCGCTCTATCTCTCGCTTTTATCCGACCCGGATCCTGAGTTTAGAATCTGGGCCTATCTTGGCCTGGGCCGCAGCGGAGATACGTTATCGATTGATCGTATTGCCACCGGCCTCAATGATGCCGATGACCGGGTCGTTGCCGCGGCGATGACCGCCCTGGCCGGTTTTGAAGAACTGGGAAGCCGTCTTATCGCCGACAAACTACCGGGCATTGAAGATGAAAAGCTAACCAGCCTGGCGCTTTCGATTCTGGCCGAATATCCGGTCGATGGCGTCTTCGAGAAAGTCAGGACCCGTTTTATCGATGATGGCCGTGAAAACACCCGGGCCGAGGCTGCCCGGACCCTGTTGATCACCGGCCAGATACAGGGTTTGCAGGTCATCGATGAATACCTGCCGCAGCCGAGCGCCTACCAGAAGCAGATGATAGCGGGGGCGCTGGCCCATCTGGGTCCGGAGGCCGCCATCGCCCGCCTGACGCCATTGTATAATGATCCGGCACCAATCGTACGGGCCACCGCACTGGAGGCCTTGTGCACCGTTGATACTGCCGGGGTGACATCATATCTGCGCCGTTCTTTATCGGATACTGATTTTGTCGTGGTTGCGACCGCCGTCAATCTGGCGGCGACCTACCAGCAGTACTCTCTGATTCCACTTATTGCCGGCATGTATACCGATACCACTATCGGCATCAATGATGATATAAAGCGCAGCATGATCGAGGCGTGGGCCGAATTTACCGAACCGACCGCGCATGATTCAGCTATGATGCGCACGCTTGAAGATCTCAGCAATGATGACTGGTTCCTTATCCGGCGCGAAGCGGCGGAACTGCTTGTTGAAAAATATGCTGTTGATGTGCGGGGAGAGGTGGGAGCGGCCCGGACCGGTATCGATAAACGGAACTTCGCTTCAAAATTCGAAAAATACGATGTCAACCCGCGGGCTGTTATCGAATCGGAACGCGGGATATTTATCTGCGAATTGTTCTATGACCACGCGCCTAAAACAGTCAATAACTTCATCAGGCTGGCGGAAAGAAATTTCTACGACGATCGCATCTTCCATCGCGTGATTCCGAATTTCGTTATTCAGGATGGCTGCCCGCGCGGTGATGGCTGGGGCGGTCCGGGATATACGATTCGCAGCGAATTCAATCGTGTGCCATATACCACCGGGACACTGGGGATGGCTCATTCCGGAAAGGACACCGGCGGGTCACAATATTTCTTTGCCCTGTCGCCGCAGCCGCATCTCAATGGCCGCTATACTGCCTTTGGCCGGATTATCTCCGGGATGGAGATCGCCAGGGCAGTGACGCGCGGTGACTCGATCATCAGCATCCGGATCGAATACGGTGATCGGGACGAGTAATTCGATGAGATTTTCCATCCTTATCTGTCTGTCGATGCTGCTGGCCGTTGGGGCTATGGGTCAGGAGACACCTCCGGTTCAGGGTATTATTTCAGGCGCATGGAAAACCGACAGCATCCAGCGCTCGGAGATCAATACGCTGACAATGACGGCGGAATCATTTGTCCGTAGACTATCCGGCGATGGCGATGTGAAGGAGGAAAAACAGTTTCTTAAAAACTACACTTTTCACGATACCGCCCTGGCTGTTGAATTTGTCGAATTCTATCTCGATGGTGTCCCGCAGAGTGAAGATAAATTACGCGCCGAGGCCGAAGATGCCGCCAAACGACGTAAGGAGGGGAAGAGCCGTGATGCTTCAATTCGCCCACTGACGGCCTTTGCGCCTGATATTCGAACACATTATTCATACAACCTCATGGGCATTGAACCGATCCGGGGATTTACCTGTTATCATATTACTGCTGCGTATGATGGTAAGGATGAAGAGATCTACGAGGGTGATTTCTGGATCGAGACCGAAAGCCTGCACCTGGTCAAGGCGGAACTGCGGCCATCGGAATTACCGGGGCCACTCAAGCAACTGGATATGTCGTTCACCTATGCTCCGCAGGACGGCTGGTGGCTGCCGCAATCGTTTCATCTCCACGGCCGGGGGCGGGCGATGCTGGTGATTTCATTTCATTTTGAGGTCGAAGAGCGCTATACTGATCACCGGGTCAATGTTCCCATAGACCATTCAAAATTCGAGGAGGCCGGCGATGAAGACTAAGGTGTATCCGATTGCCGTGGCTGAAGACGAAAACATCATACTCGGCATGTCGCATTTTATCAAGACCGTTGAGGATGTCTATGAGGTGATGGTTAATACGTCGCCGCACCTGAAGTTTGGTATTGCTTTTTGTGAAGCATCGCAGGAGCGGCTGGTGCGCAGCGACGGCAACGACCCGGAACTGAGGCACAAGGCCGAACAGTTTGCCTATGATATCGGCGCCGGTCACAGTTTCGTTATTATCATGAAAGATGGTTTCCCGATCAACGTCCTGCCGGCCCTGAAGCAGTGCCGCGAGATTGTCAGAATTTTCTGCGCCACCGCCAATCCGCTGGAAGTGCTGATCGCCGAGACCGATCAGGGGCGGGGAATTCTGGGGGTTATCGATGGCTTCCCGCCGAATGGTATTGAAACCGATGATGACAAGAATAAACGCATCGAGTTTTTGCAGAAGATCGGCTATAAGCGATAAGCCGCAAGATAAGATAATTACAAAAGCGGTGTTGCCCGATGGCACGCCGTTTTTTTTTGCAGGCGTAAGCGGACTATACCGGTACCGGTAAATGGCAGCAAAAAATACTGGACGCCTTAGCTGAGCATGGCCGCGGTCGTCAGAATTATCCGGTTTGAAAAAAGACGCCATGTCAGATATCCCTTGTGAAATTCATTTCGTCCGGGTATATCATAGTCGGTTTTTCATCGGGTCGATTAAGATTTTCTTGTTTGCATTTGAGATGGTTGGCTGTACCTTATATTGACACCAGAAGAAAGAGAGAGCGATGCAGGGAATCATCCTCACCGGCGGCAAGGGTTCGCGCCTGTCCCCGCTGACCGACACGACCAATAAGCATCTGCTGGATGTGTGCGGGCGACCGATGATATTTTATTCTCTCTCG
>CAZGLR010000077.1:0-16020 GCA_964526635.1 uncultured Ignavibacteriales bacterium
TAACAGAAAGCGGAATGACGTATAGCAAGCTGCACAAGATGGAAAGCGCTTCGTCGTTGATACCGAAGCTCACGTTCTTTGCCTGAAGCGCCGCACGGATGTCATCTTCGGTCCATTTGGCGGCTCCTTCGGCCGGCCAGGGCACAACCACACTCGCGGTAAGGCGATCGGCTGAGATCGTTACTTTGATAGTGGTTGAATTCGTCTCAGCAGCATTCTGCGATTGTTGAGCGTGTGAGGTCACGATCTCCTTTACTGCACGCCGGTATTGCTCTTGCGCGCCGACATCAGCCGCCAGTACGCCCGTTCCACAATCAGGTTAATCTCGTAGCTCTTGAACGGCTTGGTGATATACTCGTCCGCACCCAGCATGAGGGCGTCTTTGACGGTATATGAATCACCATAGGCAGTCATCATGATAATGCCCATCTGCGGGTATGATTCCCGGGCCATTTTCAACAATTCAAATCCGTTGAGCCGGGGCATTTTTATATCTGAAATCAGCAGGTCAAAACGCTGGTCGCGTAATTTGTCCAATGCGTCCTGACCATCGATCGCAATCTCGACTTCGTATCCCTCCTTGCCCAGAATCTTGGCCAGAAGATCACGGAGCATCTGCTCATCATCGACTACAAGTATACTTATATTCTTCTTCATCTCATCTCTTTCACAGCAGCCCCCGCGGTTACTCTATACATCGGGTAAAATATGGAATTATTTATCCCTTAATCACTTATCCCCGCATTTTTGTTCGGCAACATCGATCAGCTCATTGATAAACTCATCGTATCCAACCGGTTTGTGCATGACCCGACAGCCGCCCATACGGCCGGCTTCGGCAATCAGATGATCGGTGGCGTTGCCGGTCACGATCACCACCGGCAGATGCGGTTTCTCCCGCTTGATTTTCTCAATCGCTTCCAGGCCCGATGTTTCCGGCATTACCAGATCTATAGTGACGATATCGAAGTCTTCGCTGCCGACCAGTTGCACCGCTTCATGGCCGCTGGAGGCTGTTTCAACTTGAAACACGGGTGATGACTGACAGAAATCGCGAAAAACATCGCGAACACTCTGCTCATCATCAACCACCAACACCCGGATGGGGCGCCCGCCGCGTTGTTCGATAATTTCGTCTATTGACATTGCCTGCTCCTCTCCATCATCACAAAGGGCCCTCACCCCGCAATTTTTGAATAATCCAGAATCAGCACAAGCTTCTCGTCCTGCTGATAGATGCCGCTGACAAAATGGTCGCGGCCGGACGTCAGCGATGGCGGCGGATTGATCAATGAACGCTCCACCCGCAAAACCTGAGTTACGGTATCCACAATCATGCCGATTAGCTGACCATTGAGATCAAGGACAATAATCCGTGAATGGCTATCGGCTTCTGTCGCCGCCATGTCCAGAAGTGTACGCAGATCAATCACCGGAATCACCCGCCCGCGCAGGTCGATCATACCCTTTACATGACGGGGGCAATCGGGGATAATGCTCATGTCGACCATCCGGATAATCTCCTGCACGCGCTGGATATCGACGCCGAATTCCTCGGCATTGAGCGAAAAACAGACCATTTGTAGTTCGCCGGTGACGACTTCGACTTCCGGCGTTCTGCGCTTAGCATCAGTCTCTTCCCGGAGAGCATCCAGCACTTCATCAGTGGTGGCAATCTCGAAAGTAGTGATTGAATTATCGGCGATATCCGGAGAATCGATGGTGCTGCCGTTCCCCACTGGTGCTGATTCGGCCAATTCCGAGTCAGCCGGCAACAGATCAAGTCTGATTTCATCCGGCAGTTCCAGAAGGGCACTCACGGCATTGGTTCGTAGCGCTCCTCTCACAGACGACACGGCCTGCTCCGGCGACTGCAACACCGCCACGGCCTGGTTTTGATCGACCATCGGGACCGTTTGCAATGATTTCGACTGCCGCGTTTGCGTAGTCTTTTTCTGTCTGGCGGCTGTCTTTCGGGACGACTGCTTTTTGACCGACGTCTTGTTGGCCGGCGATGTGCGCGTCGATGCCCTTTTGGGTTTCGTGGACGACGGCTTCTTTTTCGCTCCGGATTGACCCGCGGTCTTGGTTCGGGTTGAAGATGCGGTCTTTTTTACCCCTGTCTCCGGTTGTTTTCGAGGCGTCATACTTATATAGCCTTTTTTTGGTCCTTTATTTGCTTTATCGTCTCAATGACGTTCCGACTTAATGATTCGATCTCAGTCAGTGAGACCTCGATTTTATCATATCCTCCTCGAATTTTGATAATATCCGACGAGGCCGGCAGCGACGATAACAGCCGCTTCTGGTTTTGAAACGCCCCAAGCACCTGCTGCACCGAATCGGAGGCATCATTGGCTCGATTAATCAAATCGCTGAGGACATCCTCGATTCCGCGAAAATAATCACCGCGATTTCTCAGACGCGCCAGCGACACGGCCAGGTTGATGGCCAGCAGTTTCATTTCCGAACTCAAAAATTCCACCTGTTGAGCCAGGGCATCCTGCTCCTGCAGCCATTGGGCGCGGTCATTCTCCACAGGTTTTCCCCGTAAGCAATTCCGTGACTTTTTCCTTCAACGGCACCAGATCGGATGACTTCATGACATAGGCATCGGCCAGCCATGATTGAAAATCCGACTTATACGTGGCGTAGGCCGAATGCAGTACGACCGCCAGATCACGGCGCTCCTGGCGCAGCCGGTTGAGAAACTCCAGCCCGTTGCTGTCGTTCAATTCGATATCCAGAATCACCAAATCCGGCGGTGATGTCCGGATCAACGCCTCGGCGTGTTCAGCCGATGCTGCCGTTATCACGGTATAGCCGTCGTTTTCGAATTCTTTTTTATACAGCATCCGCAGATGCGCCTCGTCATCGACCACCAGAATCGTGGCCATATTCCGCCTCCTTTTTCAGGGGTAAGTGAATACACAACATCGGCCCCAGATCCGATTGTGATTCGACAGCCAGACAGCCGCCATGATGCTTTAGTGTCTCTTCCGCCACCAGCAGGGGGAGCCGTTTTGAGCTGTTGCCGGTTCCGAAATACTGTCGCAGCACTGACTCGCCGCGTTCAGCGCCTTTACCCGGCGCCGACAGGACGATCTCCAGGCGGGCCAGGCTGCCATGCGCGAAAGTATTCAACGATATCAAACGATGATCCGCTTCTATGACCAACGACGATAATATCTGATAGATGGCATGGATCAACTGATCAGGATTACCCCAGATCGGCAATGGTTGCTCGCTAAGATCGAGTTTGACTTTCGAGGCGCCCTGCCCCTGCCGTATACCGATCATCTCGACAGTCTGCCGCACCAGTTCCGACAGATTCATCTGCCGGTCCTCGGTACGCGAAGCCTTGGAGAAATCCAGCAGATCGGTCAGGACAGCCTCGGCCCGCTGCGTTTCGGAAACAATAATACCGAGGTATTCAGCCTCGCTGCTTTGATCGGACACGTTGCGTTTCATTAAGTTGGCGAAACCGCCAATAATAGTCAGGGGATTGCGCAATTCATGTGCTACCGATGAAGTGATCTCTCCGATGACCGACATTTTTTCTGCGGCAATAATCTGGTTCTGGGTTTCGGCCAGACGCTGATTGATATACTCCAGTTCTTCGGCTCGTTCCTTGATATCGCGATACAAATACGACCGCTCCACCGCCGCCGCCGTCTGATCGGCAATCAAGGCCAAAAATTCGAGATCATGTGCCGATATATCCTGACCCGTAATGGCATTATCCACTACCAGCAAACCAAGTGTCCGCCCCCGTGATACCAGAGGCGTCATAGCGACTTTGCGGTCGCCGAGACGATCGAGAACGCGCAGGGTGACATGATCAAGCTGAGTGCGCTCATCGATGCAAAACGGTCTCTTATCCTGAATAGCGCGGGCAAAAAGACTGCCGTTGGTCGTATCTATGCGTATATCGGCAACGCGTTCGGTCAAATCCTGGTTCGCGCCGCCCGGTTCCTGTTTATACAACGACAGCAATTCGACCAGCGAACGGTGATCATCGGCCAGTGAGCCCCAGATACGGCCCGCTTCTTCCGGACTCCGCGGTCCGATTGCCAGGTAGCCATTGAGCAACTGGGTATCATCATCCAGCAAAAACAGAAAGGCGCGGTTGAAGCCCAGGCCCTGACGGGCAGTCACGCCGGTCAATATAACTTTCAACACGTCATCGGGATCAAGCGCCGAGGCGACAGCCTGAGAAATTTGTGACAAGACCGACAATTCATCGATGCGGCATTTAAGTTCCTGCTGATTGACAACACTTTCGGTGATATCTTCAATAATGCCAAACACACCACTATCGCGCTCTGTTTCCATCACCCGGTTGCAGGCCAGTCGGTGATGGGCAAAATGGCCACTCATGTTCGTCCCGGAGAAATGCCGAATCAGGGAATCGCGTCGCCCGGCCAGCATGTCCTGAAGTGTATCGACGATTTCGCGGGAAAAAAAGAAATCAATCTGGGTCAGGCGGATACCGACAGCATCGGCTGCCGACGTGAAACCGAAAATATCTGCCGCCCGGTCATTTATATCCTGTAGGCGCCCCTCTGAATCAAGAAAAAACAAGCCGGTGGGATTAGCCGCCAGTGTGGCTGTAAATCCCGGACTGCCATGCCCCCCGGTCTGGTACTTCTTTGCTTCCTGGGTCAACATGCTTACTCCCCTGCAGATTTCTCAATGTTCAACATCGTTTCTTTCGTCTCCAGAAGATAGTCCTCCGTCACCAGTCGATCGATTTTCAGCAGTTTGTGCGTGATGAGTGAAATACGGCGCGCCCCCTCGACTATCGCCTGTATCCGACCGGCTACCGCCGGCGACAGATCAGGCGCTTCCAGTTCGATCATCTGAGCGTTTCCCACGATGATCGAAAGCGGATTATTCAATTCATGATTCACCGAGGCCGCCAGCTCGGCGACCGCGGACAGCTTCTCGCGGGCAATAATTTGTTCCTGGGCCGCCTGCAATTCGCGCTGCGCCTGTTCCAGCGAACGATTCTGCTTCTCCAGTTTCTGCTGGTAGAAAATTCGTTCGATTGAAATTGCCACCTGGTCACCGACGACCTGGAGAAGTTGGCGCTGCTGTTCATTGAAGGCGTCCGGCGAATGATCACTGAAGCATAATACCCCGACCAGTTCGTCCTTTACCAGCAGCGGCAGGATAAAAACGGTATCATGATGCTCGCGGACGCCATCGGTCTCAGGGCTGCGGCCGCGTATATATATCGGCTCCCGTTTGGCCGCCACCCATCCGGCCAGACCGAATCCCTTGCCGAATCGTAAAAATTCGAGAATATTGACCGATTTGCCAAATGATGCCACTTCATCGAGATTGTCATCGCTTTCATTCATCAGATACAAACTGGCGGCATCGAAAGGGATAATTGTATTAATGCGTCCCAGCACCAGTTCGAACGTCGTTCTGTCCGAACTCTGCTCGCGAAGCAACCGTGAAATCTCGGCTACCAGACCCAGTTTGCTCCAGAACCGTGATACCGGAGTTTTGTCGGAAACAGAATCGGTCACCTTACCGTCCTCGTAAATGCGGTTCAACAGTGGTCAGAATATCTTCAATTGCCCGTTCTTCAATTGCCCGATAAAAACGCATCTTCTCCGGCGCCGGGATCATGAGATCCGGATCGCCCGGGTAATCATCCATAATCTGCCATTGATGCGGACCCGGCACGCGAGTATTCAACTCCCAGGTGTCCACGACTTTATTACGCCGCAGGTCAAGCAGGCTGTATCGTCCCGTCATTTTCCCCTCGACCACATAATGAGTCACCAGGAGGGGTATGGCGATCTTGCGCCGTTTGACGATCGAACGGTCATCCACGCGGATATACATGATATACCGGCAGCCGATTTCGGTCCCCCATTCATACAAACGGGTAACATCGAAACCATCCGGCGCCGGTGGCAGCAGGCTGTCACGCTCGGGGAGTATTATATCCCCCTCGGCCCACATCGTCATACGCCGGTTGAATGACTCCGGAAAGCTGTACTCGATAATCGGCTGCCGCAAATCTTCGTGAACAACCGCAATGGTTTTATCAAACCGTTGTTGTCCCGAGACCACGGTCGTACCGATCACCCCGATCACCAGCATAGCGCATATGACAATTGCCTTATTCGTCATCGTTTTCCAGCTTCCGGGAATAGATATACCGATTTAAAATTGAACGCAGCCGCTCGGTAAACGACGACACACTGGGCGGCAATTTCTCTATTTCATCGGGTGTCAGGATGTCGAACAACTGTTCGCGGGTGATAGTCTCGACACCGACGAGGTATCCACCGGAGTCGATTTCGGTTCTCTTGACTTTGCCGAGAATGTTGTCTATCGCATCAACGCCCTCAATATTCACCGTCAAAAGCAACAGCGTGCTCTCCAGTATCGGCTCGGAGGTGAACATCAAAATCCCGCCGGCCGAAATATTGAGGATCTCGCCGTCGCCGACCGAACCGTCGCTATCCGGCCAGAAGGCGCCATCGGCCGCCTTGATGACAAAAAACCGAACCGGTTCTTCGAAATCGATGCGAATGAACCGCCGCCGGTTATCTTCCATAATCTGGAATGGCGGTTTGACTTCAAAATCCAGCGTTGCCGCCGGCGGCATACCCTTACCCTTGGTTTTACCTGTGGACATTCTATTCTCCTCGATTAAGATCTCTTATCGTCTTTGCCAGAGTTGCGGCCAGTCGCTGCTGACGCTCCCTGTCGAACTGCAACAGTCCGGACGGCAGGCCGGCAACTGTCTGCGGCGAGAAGTAGCGCGCCAGACAATCCCTGGTCAAAAAGGCCAGTCCGAGGCGGTACGTCCCGGTCCCCTCGATTTTTCGTGTCCATCTCCTGGTGCCGAACATGAATGGAAACTCACCGGCGTCTTGCCAATCAGGATTCAAAAGAAACAACGTCTCTGCGGGGACATCAGCAGGACTCGGCAGTTGCACACCCCCGGCAGAGACATCACACGTGTGCAGCCACCGCCAGGTAAGTTTTCGCAGACTGCGGCGCCGCAGCGATACATCCGATACCGGGGCCATGCCAAGAGGAAGCTGAGCCTGATACCGCGGAAAACGGCGCCGGGCGGCCGGGATGACTTCACCGACAATTTCGATCAGGCAGGACCGGCCGCCATCGAAATACATTTTGCCATGGGCTTCAAACCATGATCCACCGACCACGAAGCGCACTGTCAGGACCTGGCTGCGACGCAGAAACCCGCCCCGCGATCCACGCGGCAGCGTTATGCGTAAACGTCGGCCGTTGCTTTCCAGCACAGTTGCCGTATAGACGTCACACCCGACACTGCGGAGGCTTTCGACTGAAATCTCGCGGCCGACAAGCTCGGACAAACGGGCCGGCCAGAGATCCTTCACCTGAAACGGTATTCGCAGAGAAGACGCCATTATATCAACCCCTTCTGACGCAACACCAGCTGTTCGGCAAATAGTTCACTGACCAGATTATTCTGCATCCGGGAATTGAAGATGCGAACAATGTCCGGGATGAAGCGGACTTCAATCGGCCGCAAATACGCTTCGATATTATCCGATAGGATAAATTCAACACCGGCAACAAATACATCACCATCGAGAGGACGACTGTGCCGATGCGCACACAATATAAATTCGGGCAGGTTTTTCAATATGCCCCCCGATGTCCGCATCACCAGCAGACTGCCCTTGGGAATATCTTCTTTGATCTCCAGCGCAACGCCGCCGGCCGAAACATTCAGCGTTCGGGCTTCGACAAATTTGAGTTCGTCGACATCGACCATTGCCGGCACCGGACGATTCAGCGTCGCAAACTGCAGCGGCAGCACCATATCAAGACGGACAAAACGGCGCCGTTGAATGCGCTGCACCCGGCTCGGATTGATTAGGTACATTAAATCGGTCTGTTTCGGTTCCGCTTCATGCAAACGGGCGCGGAACGAATACGCGGCATCGGCCCGGGTAAAACGGACCAGGACATCGCGGTCGTTGGCCAGAAGCGAGTTACCGTATTCAAACACCGGCCGGCTGATTTCAAGCAGTCTGGTTTTGATATCCGTTACCCGGCAGGAATACACCCCCTCTTTTCCTTCCGGACCGATGACCACTTCGAGCCGTTCCCAGATTTGAACCGGTACCTCGTCTGCCTTTGTATTGGTATGCGCCATGAAACTATTTTGCCTCTGCCAGATTCTTCTTTCCCTGTGTCATCGCCATCTCGAGAATTTTCCGTGCCAGCGCAGTGCGGGTACGATCCCCCCGGATCTCGTTAATAAAACTTTGCCCCATTTTGATAGTGTTATTGAAATACTGGCGCGCGGTATCATGATCCTCGATCCGCCGCGACAATTCGGCGATTAAATACGCGGCCTGGATTGACTGATTCCCCTTCGCGATACCCTTGCCTGATTCAAACGCGCTGATGTAGTACCGGACAGCAAAGCGGGTCGCCTCGAGCTCGTTGCGCGGGACGCCTTCCCATATGCGCAGCAACTTGACCAGAAACTCTTCAAATGAATCGAAGTCGTGAAAACGGCCCCCGCCGCCGCTGCTGCCGCCGCTTTCAAAGCGGGCTTGACCCAGAAGCGCTTCCAGTTCACCAAGTACCCGCCCGGCTTCCTGTTCGCAACCATGCAGCCCCGACACCTGGTCGACGAACCGCTGCTGCGATAACGACCGGTCTCCGTCTTCCTCGTGAGATTCAAAATGGGCACTGACCGCATTTTCGAGATACCCGATATTCCGGCCAAAGGCCGCAAGACTGGTTCTCAGATCGCCCAGTGTTCGTTCGATATCACCCAGATGACCCGGCTTTACGCCGTCGCTGCCCTCGCTGCCGCGTTCGGCGGCCATGTGGCGAAACAACCATGCAATGCGGAGATAAAAACGGCCCAGGTCCAGATTAGACGGATGTTCGTTCAACAACTCATCATAGATCGCCAGCATGAGCTTGATGATCGCTGTCTCGGTCGGATAGGTATCGCTGTCCATCACCTCCGAGGCAACGCGCAGGAAGGAATTGGGGGAGGATAATTTCGCCATATGCTTCTCTTTAATGGTCTTCAGCCGATAGGTGCGGAAGTTGTTATCCTTAGTCCAATCCTTGAACGAATTATTAAATTCGCGAGTATAGGAACAATTGCTGCACGTCGCAGTGAAAAATAACAGCGGATTATATTTCTGGTACTTGGGATTACGCCATTTGTAGAATGTTGGGCAAAAGTCGGTCATTCGATCGCCCTCGGTATACGCGCCAACCCGGATCGTCTCGAATTCGTTGACCGTGCCACACACCGGGCATTCCACTTTGCTTAGAAATAATGGAGAATCCATAGCCATCTGTTTACGTCCTTTCCTTCACCGACCGCCTGCTACCGCGATCCGGCCAGCGACAACATATCAACTTCATCTTCGGTCAACGGCAACTTCGATCTCAGTTCCCGAGAGGATCGTCCTTCAGCCAACATTTTCCGCGCCTGACAATAAATCGCCCGCCGATTGGCCTGACGCGAACGCTGTTCGCCGACAGCCGAGACCGGCACTTCAGCAAAGGCCATATCCGGAGTATCGGTATCTGCCACAGAAGCAGCCATAGCTGTATCCGGCGTCTCATCCGGCTCAATAGGATGTTTCGGCAACGGAATAAAACGGGCATCGATATCCCGGGCTGCCGCCGGTGTCTCAACCGGCTGATAGGCCCGCACCCGGGGTGCCGGCGTATCGGCGGCCATGTTTGAATCGACCCGCTTCGCGCTCCGGTTTTTAACCAACAGCAGGACCAGGACCGCCACCAGCAGGTAGCCGGCCAGGTTCAATCCGCTTGTTATCAGTATGTCTGAAGAAAAATCCATTTTTCTTCTCCTCGAGTTATCAGGCGGTTATATCCAGGTGATCACCGGATGATCCGCCCTCGGTCCGATCTTCTCGTTTTGTGTCATCATCAGGCTGGCGCCGCTGGCGTTGTTTCTTTTTCTGCTGCTGTTCATCCTTCTCCTGGTCCTTGCTGATGATGACCATATCCGATTTTTCCGCTTCCCGGGCTTTTCTCAGGTCCTTTTCATTCTTTCTGGAGGCCACGTCTGCGGCCTGGCGCTGCTCCATCTCCGCATGCGCTTTGACGATCTGATTGATTCGTTCAACCGCTTGCGTCTTGGATATTGTGTCGGTTATGGCGATGGGTTTCATACGCCGACCCTCCGCCCGAACGGGATCTTATCCGCCCAGGCCGAATTTTTCTCGCACCATGCCGCGCAACTTGATGACCGCCTTGGTATGAATCTGCGACACCCGCGATTCCGATATCTTCATGACCTCGCCGATCTCTTTCAGCGTCAGCTCTTCATAGTAATACAGCGCGATCACCAGCTTCTCCTGCTCGGTAAGCTTGTCCACGGCCACGACCAAAAAGGCCTGCAATTCGCTCCGCTCAAGCTTCTTCAAGGTAGTATTCGCCCGTTGATCCTCAACTGTCTCAATGCGGGGCACCTGACGGTTGTCCTCTTCCCGGAAAATCATCTCATCGAGCGACAACAATGATGTCTTCGAGACATCCTCCAGGGAATGATGCAAATCTTCAAGAGAAAGATTGAGCGCTTTGGCCAGTTCATCATCATTGGGCGACCGCCCCTCTCGGTTTTCGAACGCCACCAGCGCCCGCTCGATCTCACGTGCCTTCGCCCGCGTAGAACGCGGCACCCAGTCCATCGAACGTAACTCATCGAGAATAGCCCCGCGAATTCGCGGAACCGCATAGGTCTCGAACTTCACGCCGCGCTCCGGATCGTAATTGCGGAACGCTTCAATCAAACCGATCACACCGGTATTGATCAAATCGCCCAGTTCCACCGATCGCGGGAAGTTGATCGCCATCCGCCCGGCCACATTCCGCACCAGGGGCAGATACCGGTTCAACAAACGCCGCCGCAAATCAGGATCGGCGTCACGACGATACTTGTCCCAGTCTCGCAGCGCCGCTAAATCTTTCTTGCTGCGTTGCCGGGCTGTAACTTCTGAATTGGAATTGGTCGCAGTAGTCACGCTACGCTTCCTTTGTGTTTTTTCTTTTGCAGTGCTAAGCATTTGTCCGCTATTCCTTTATATCGACCCCTGGGCCGCTGAAATTAATCCATTTCGCGATTTGTTTTCCGGCAACGGACTTCCCTCGATTCTCCGCGCCAGCGCCGATAACTCCCTGTTGACCATGCTGTTAGGCGAACTATCCAGCAACGGCGTCTGTGCCGCCACCGACTCCACCACCGCCGAATCCCGGCTGATTCCACCCCAGAAACCCGGAAGGCGACTCAAAAAGCGGTCGGTGATTTCGGCGAATTTCCTGCCGATATACCGCCGATTTTCGTCATCATTTTCCTGATTCACCAGAAGTGAAACCGAAACTCGTGAACTGTGCTCCGTGATTATTTTGAAGATGGCGTAACTGTTTGATATGGCTGTCAATTCCGGCGTCGTCACCAGCACCACTTCATCAGCGGCATGCAGCAAAAGCGAGGTCTGCGGGATTATCCCGGTAGCCGTATCGATGATCACTACCTCATAGCTTTCCGCCCATTGCCGCAGACGACCCAAAAATTCGGCTAGTTTTCCGATTTCGGGAAAACCGATGCTGTCGTCCCCGCCGACGGCGCCGAGTATATCAAGGTTCGGCCGCACGGCCGTCACCGCTTCGTTGATTAGCGATGGCGCCATGCATTCCTGCAGCAATGACCGTCTTGGATTGATATTGGCCAGCAGATGCACATTTCCGGTCTGGAAATCACCGTCGATCAACAGTACCCGGTGATTTTTCGCCACCTGGCAGGCCAGGTTGAAGGCGATAACAGTCTTGCCTACGCCACCTTTGCCGGAGGCGATAGCGATTACACGCGGCGTTTTCTGACCCGAGGATTCAAGTCGGTTAGGCCTCATGACTCACCTCCGCGCTTTCTTCGATCACCATGTCGTCGAGACCCAGAAGTGACCCGGCAATTCCCCGGAAATCCGGCGACAGGTCGAGCTGCCCCGCCTTGCGCCCGGTCCCGATAATCGACACCGGCACACCGGTCTGAATTGGCAATGCAATGATACCGCCGCGCCGGGCAGTCTGGTCGGCCATCGTGATGGCCAGATCAGTCAGATTCAGGGCCTGGTAGGCAGTAAGGATCTCATACAGGTCCACCGTTCGCATCAGGCATGAGACCACGCCGATAACGCGATGCGGTTTCATCCGCTGCAGTTTTTCGCGATATACTTCGATTTCATGCTTATCATTGGCATTGATGCCCGGCGTATCGATAATCATCACTTTATTGCGGCCCATCCGCTCCAGCGCCGCCTTGTCGGTCGCGCCGGAGAGTTCAAAATGGTCCACATCCAACAGTTCGGCATATGCCTGCAATTCTTCAGGGGCCGACACTTTCACCCGATCGCAGGAAGTCATACAGACCGCCTGACGCTGGTGCCCGACCAGGTAACCGGCCAGCCGTCCCATCAGTGACGTCTTGCCACTGCCCGGCGGCCCCACCAGCACAACCCGTTGATTCGATTCCAACGATGTCTTCGCCGGCGCCGGGAGTTGGTCCAGGAGCATTTCCCGGGCGATTCCGGCGACAGCGGCAAATTCATCTTCAGGCTCGAACCGTTCCAACAGCCGCTCGGCGATATCGCAGGCCAGCGCCTCGGGAATATCACCATTGACCAACTGCGTAAAGATCCGCCCGACGACTCCGGGATACCGACGGCTGCGCCGTGGCGCCTGAAACACATCGATCAGAAAATCGAGCTTCCGGACGATTTCCCGCGATGGAAACGCCGTTGTCGCGACCGGTGGCTGCTTCACCAGTGGATCGGTGGTACCGCCGCTGAGCGCCGCTTTGTGCGACGACGCCTTGTCGACACAGGCGGTCACCTCGATTCGTCCGGGCGCGGTCGCCAGTTCTGTGGCCGAAAGACGGCGCGTTTTGAGAATAATCGCGTCGCCGCCCAGTTCGCTGCGCACCTGCTTGAGCGCGCCCGCCACAGTGTTGCCGTAAAACGATTTTACTATCATGATGCAACCTCTGCCGGTTCACTCATCAATTCCACCATGCCCGATGACATTACCGAGACATCACGATGGATTTCATTGTAGGAGATGACAGTCAACTGCGGCAGCGCCGCTTCCATCAGCCGACGGAAGGCGAGCCGCACATTCGGCGATGTCAAACAGACCGGATGATGCCCGGCCGCGCCGAGCACATCCACCTGGCGCATTGTTGCCCGCACCAGTTGTTCCGTAACATCGGGAGGCAGAATAACCATTATCCCCTGTTTCGTATTTTGCACGGAGTCGGATAAAAGCTGCTCGACCTGCGGTGACAGCGTGAAGCAGTGGATCTGATTGCTGTCATCCTTGAGCATGTTCGATATCTGGCGGTTCAGCGCGATCCGGCAATACTCCGACAGCACTTCCGGATCCTTGGTCATCACCGCATAATCAGATACTGTTTCCATAATCGTGCCCAGATCACGGATCGGCACCCGCTCGGAAAGCAGCATCTGCAAAATCTTGTGTATCGTCGGCAGCGGAACCACCTCGCCCACGACGCCATCGACCAGCGCCGGCTGATCTTCACGGAGAGTATCCAGCAGGTGCTGGACATCCTGCCGCGAGACAATCTCGGCGGCATTCGTACGGATCACTTCGGTCAGATGTGTGGCCAGGACAGCCGAGGGCTCGACCACGGTATAACCTTTGGCCTCGGCGGTTTCTTTCAGATTAGGGATAATCCAGCGGGCCCGGAGTCCGAACGCCGGTTCAGTCGTCTCAAAACCCTCGATTTCATCTTCGATATAACCGGGATTGATCGCCATATAGTGATCCGGCATCATATCGCCCTTGGCCGCCACCAGCCCCTTGATTTTGATGACATACTGATTGGGTTCAAGCTGCACGTTGTCGCGGATGCGGATAGCCGGAACAATCATCCCCACCTCGGTGGCCAGTTGCCGGCGTATCACACTGATCCGATCCAGCAGATCACCGCCCTGATTGGTATCAACCAGCGGAATCAGGCCATAGCCGATCTCGGTTTCCAGCGTATCGACCCGGAGCAGATCTTCGGTTTTCTCTTCCCGGGGTTTCTCGTCTCTGGCCTTTTCGGTTTCTTTGGTTTCCTGCTCGAGAAATTTTTGATTGCGTTCCATCATGAAGGCCGAGATACCGAGAACCGAACCCAGGACGACAAACGGCAGCGTCGGCATACCCGGCACAATTCCGAACATGAATATCACACCGGAAGCCACCATGATCGCGCGCGGCTGCCTGGCCATCTGCCGGGTCAAATCCCTGCCCATATTATCTTCAGCCGCTGCGCGGGTAACGATAATACCCGAGGCGGTCGAGACAATCAGTGCCGGGATCTGGGTTACCAGACCATCGCCGACCGACAGCAGCGTGTAGGTCATCAACGATTGCGTCACCGACATTCCTTCAATCGCAACACCGATGATAAAACCGGCAATTACGTTGATAGCCGTGATAAGTATTCCCGCAATGGCATCGCCGCGGACAAACTTCGAGGCGCCATCCATAGCCCCGTAAAAGTCAGCCTCGCGGGCAATCAGAGCACGGCGATCGCGCGCCTCGGTATCGGATAACAACCCGGCATTGAGATCAGCGTCGATCGCCATCTGTTTACCGGGCATGGCGTCCAGTGTGAACCGTGCCGATACTTCCGAAATTCGCGTGGCGCCCTTGGTGATGACGACAAACTGAATAATGACCAGAATAAGAAAGACAATAAAGCCGACGACGTAATTGCCTTTGACCACGAAATTTCCAAATGAATTGATCACCTCACCGGCATATCCCTCACCCAGAATCAATCGCGTCGAGGCCACGTTCAGTGACAGTCGAATCAGGGTCACAATGAGGAGCATGCCCGGAAACACCGATAAATCCAGCGGTGACTTGATATAGAGAGTCGAGATCAGGATGACTATCGAGAAGGCGATATTGAACGCCAGGGCGAAATCAAGAAACGTTGCCGGGACCGGCAGCACCAGCACCGCGATGACCGAAACGACCATCACGGCCATAGCGATATCGCTATGATTGGCCAATAGCTCCAGAAGGCCCTGACGCGGTTTATCCACGGCTCACCCCCCGGCTTTTCTTGATCTTGTAGATGTAGGCCAGAACTTCAGCCACCGCCTTATACAATGTCGAGGGTATATACTGCCCGATATCGACCAGTTTGAAAAGCGAACGCGCCAGCGGTTTATTTTCGACTATCGGGACACCATGTTCTTTGGCGATCCGCTTGATATGTTCAGCGATCAGTCGCTGGCCCTTGGCCACGACCATCGGAGCATCCATTGCATCGGAATCGTATTTAAGGGCGACTGCAATATGGGTCGGGTTGGTGACGACGACATCGGCATCAGGAATTTCCGACATCATACGCGACCGTGACATCTCGCGCTGCAACTGCCTGATCCGGCTTTTGAGCTGCGGGTTGCCCTCGGTGTCTTTCATTTCCTCGCGGATTTCCTGCTTGGTCATCTTCAGCTTGTTGGTGAAGTCATAGCGCTGGAACATGAAATCGAAAATCGCGATGATAAACATCGCCAGGGCGATCTTGATCGCCAGAAACAGCGCGAGTTTACCCAGCGTTATGAAATACTCCGGCACGGTTTTGTCCGGCAATTCCAGTATCTGCGGGACCCAGCCGGAAATCGTCGTATAGGCAATCGTGGCAATGACGATTATCTTGAGAACATCCTTAACCAGTTCGACCAGCGAACGGGGCGACAACAGCCGCTTGATACCCTTGATGATGTCGAATTTGTCCAGCTTCGGTTCCAATGCTTTGGTAGAAAACATCACCCCGACCTGCGCGATATTGCTCAGGTAGGCAAAAACTGCCAATGTCAGCAGAATCGGTCCCAGGATCATGGCAAATTGAGTGGCCGTATTGGTAAAGATGCTGTGCACTGACCCGGGCGTGATCTCCACACTTGGCGCATGACC
>CAZGLR010000078.1:0-15981 GCA_964526635.1 uncultured Ignavibacteriales bacterium
GGATGCCTTCGAACGTGGCACCCGTGTGGCGATCATCGATGATCTCCTGGCCACCGGTGGCACGATGGCGGCTTCATGTAAACTGGTAGAGAAAATCGGGGGACAGGTCGGCGCTATCGCGCTTTTAGTCGAGCTCGACTTTCTCGAGGGCCGTGAAAAGCTACAGGGCTATGATATCCTGTCGCTGGTTCATTACGCTGAGTAGCGGCAGTCTTGCACCATATCATGGCTATGGCACCAGCATGAACTCAGTATCCGGGTGGCTCCCCAGCCAGCCGTTCCACGGTCCTTTTGTGGTCGGAAATCGGGTCAGGGTGCTGTCGGCAAATTGTCCCGCGACACATACGAACTCCTCGACACCAAACTCGCCGACCATCGGAAACCACATGCTCCCGGTTTCATAATCCCAGAGAACAAAAGTCGAAAAATATGTCCAACCGCTGGGGGCGATAGTCAACACCTGGCCAGCGATCTCTCGGCTGCTCACGACAGCCAGTTGTTCCAATGGTCAGTAAGTTGCGGCGAGATGCACACCGCCGATCGTATCATTAACCACTTCGTGGCCGGCTACATCAGAGACAGCATAAGCCCGCGCCTGACCATTGATAACCGTTCCGATCACTTCAAACGATTCCGATGCATCCGGGAATCCCGGTTCACCGGGTTTAACAATCTGGGGATTATTGATGGGGGAAAAGGCAAATCCACCCAAACCAAAACGCCAATTCCGGGCTTCCATGCCGTACTCAAAGACAGCATGCGTGATGTCCCAATCGACGCCGTCATTATCGGTTATAAAAATCGTATCCGGATATATCGGGCAGGCATCGCATGGCCCTGGACCGCCGGCGAAAACAAAATTTATCAGGTAGACGGCATCGCCAATGTTTTTTGTGATGTCGCAATTAACGTCGGATGCCTCCAGCGATGGTTCCGGACCTCCGGCGAAAATAAAATTGATCATGAAGACAGCATCGCCGAGGTTGATGTCACTATCGTTATTAAGATCACCGCAGATAAGCTGCGGAGCGGCAGCCATAAAATGGTCCGTAGATGATTGCGACGAAAAATGTTCGGGTGCGATGTGTTTACCGCCGTTGGGATTGCAGGCTGTCGGTGTGGCAGCCTGATCTGCGGCGGCAAGAGAGTAGAACAGGGCAATAAGAAATACTGCCGGCAGCAGGAGTAATGCGGCTTTTTCCTGTCGAAACATGATTCACCTCCTGTGAATGAGATTCGCGTTTATTGGTTTCGGTGTTTGAACTATTTAATGGTTAGTCGCGAGGAAGGCTGGATCGTTACAGGTAAAATCAGGCAGAGTCTGAGAAAAATCTTGCCATGAACGATTACAGGTGTATAGTTTGTAATGTCGTTTGCCCCCGTAGCTCACCAGGATAGAGCAACGGTTTCCTAAACCGCAGGTAGCAGGTTCGAGTCCTGCCGGGGGTATTGCTTTTTGCGTAAAAAATAGATATATTATTCTAATATACCAAGCTGCATCCCCTGATAGATTTCACTGAACAGCGGAGTATTGTTTATGAGTACGGAAAAGGTCGGCACGGTTGTTTCGGGCAGCGGCTATGACTATGATGTCAAATTTGACCGCGACAGCAAGATAATTTATGTCAGTTATGCCGGTTGGACCAATATCGGCAAGGGCGACTCCGACTCCGACGCCATGCGCAAGGCCGAGGAATGGCTGCAGGAGAAATGATAGGCCACTGGTGGAGAAGCAATCGGAAATTTTTAGCTTCAAACGTGGCTACTTACTTCCAAATAGATGTTTGGCGAAGATTTGGTATATGGGGATTAATTATCAATGAATGAAGCAATGGACTACTTTCATCGATTGATTAGAACTTCTAAAGAGTTAAGACAGAGGATCGACCGCAAATATGAAGCTAATCAACACTATCAGATAATTCTTCAGTATTTATTGATTAGAGCCACTACAACGGCCGAATCTATTGCGGTCTTGGTTAAAGTGAATATAATTAATGATGCCACTATGCTTCTCAGGTTAGTATATGAGATAAAGGTCAATCTAAAATACCTATTGCTTAATCGAGAGATTAACTCAGAAAGATACTGGCATTGGCCGACTGTTCGTATGTATTTTAAACTTAAAGAAATATTGAATAATAAAGCATCTTCGGAAGACTTTAAGAATGGCGCACAAGATTTAATTCCCAAATATGAATTAACTTTTAATGAAATCAAAAAATATTATCGCACAAATAATGTTAATTATAGATTTGACAATAAATACAAGAGGAGTTGGTCGGGGAAGAACATTTCTCAGATGGCTGATGCAATTGGACTTCAACCACTCCACTTTCCGTTCTATTTTATTTCCTCTATGAATGCTCATCCCACTGGCCAAAAGCTTGGAGACTACTTTGATCCAAATACAGGAGTATTTAATAGGCAAAGTGAGAGCAATAACCCAGATCAGAAGTTAAACATTATACTATCTGCTGCTAATTTCATTCTATTTATTCTGGAGACTGTCAATACTGAATTATCAGGGGATATCGCACAGGAACTGGATGAATTGTTAAAAGAGTATAAACAATTAGAAAAAGAATTAACCACCCCCTCCGATCACCATTGACAAATCTGACCTGATCCATTAGCCTAATACCACGCAATTATCGCATTACAAACCACAAGGAGTCCCATGCCATGAAAGGCTCAGAAAAAACCATAGAAATGCTCAACAAACGCCTCAAAGAAGAATTGACGGCCATCAACCAGTACTTCGTCCATGCCGAAATGTGCGAAGACTGGGGCTACAAACGCCTCAAAGAGTATACCAAGAAACGGTCCATACAGGAAATGAAACACGCCGAGGCATTGATCGAACGAATCCTTTTCCTCGAAGGCCAGCCGACTGTCTCACAGCTCAACCCGATCCATATCGGCAAGAGTGTCGAACAACAAATCCGCAATGACCTCGAGGCCGAGGTTGACGCTGTCAAGGCCTACAACGATGGCATCGGTCTCGCCGTCGATGAACGCGATAACGGGACCCGCGATCTGCTCGAATCGATTCTGAGTGATGAAGAGGAGCACCTCGACTGGCTGGAAACCCAGGTTGATCAGATCGAACAGATGGGTCTCGAACGGTATCTGGCCGAACAGACCCACGAAGAAAGATAGTAACCGGTGGAATTACAATAAATTACATGGGCGGGGCCCTCCCGCCCTTTTTCTGTTGCCCTCTGCGCATAAAGCGTATACCCTTGTAAGAATCACCATCCTAAAACCAGTCAGAGGTTTGTCATGGCGCAACATGTGAAAATTCTCAGTATCCTGTATCTTATTCTCGGGGCGCTCGGCTTGCTGGCATCGCTGGCCACGCTGGTGACGATTGCCGGGGCGGGGATTATCGGCAGCGCATCATCGGGCGAGGCTGCGCCGGCGCTGGTGACCGGAATCGTCGGTACCGTGATAGCGGGCTTCGTCTTCCTCCTGTCGATTCCCAATATCATCTGCGGATGGGCAATGCTGAAACACAAAGAATGGGGCCGTGTTTTCGGTATCATTCTCTCTGTTTTGAATCTATTGCAGCTTCCGCTCGGCACGATTCTGGGTATCTATGGGCTCTGGGTGCTTTTGAACGATGAGACTGTCGCGCTGTTTGCCAAGTCCAGGCGAACAGCGGGCGCGGTATCATAAGCATCATTTGCAATCGATAGTCAGTTTTGTACGCCGCCGGACGTGGCGGCACATGGGGTGTACTATATCGTACACCATCGGTGGGCCGGGAGTCTGTCTGATTTCTGTAAACTGTTTATTTACAACTGATTCATAAATAAGGTTGCCAAGGTATATTTTTTGCCTATATTAGGAGCGTAGCACTCCCGTATTCTGCTCATTCCGAAGGCCGAAAGTCTCTCCTACTTTTCGGCCTTCACTTTTTTACCCCTGAAGGCGTAGCTCATCAATAAAGTAGTGGTCAGACCGCGGAGTCATTCGTATAATCCTGAAAATGGATACAAGGGAGGATACCCATGCTGAAAGCCACCAATGCCGCGTTGGTGATTGTCGATATTCAGGGCAAGCTTGCCACCCTGATGCATGAAAAAGAGAAATTTTATGAAAACGCCGTCCGTATGATCCGTGGGGCCAAAGTTTTGAACATTCCAATTATCTGGAATGAACAGTTGCCCGATAAACTCGGCGAATCGATCGATGAAATCAAGAATGAACTCGACGATGCCCAGCCGCTGGTTAAATCAAGTTTCAGTTGCTGCGGCAATCCGCACTTTATGTCGCACCTGAAGGCGATGAAGAAACGCCAGGTATTATTGATTGGTATGGAAACCCATATCTGTGTCTATCAGACCGCCCGAGACTTGCTTTTGACCGGCTATGATCTCTATGTAATCGCCGACGCGGTCTCATCCCGGACGCTCGAGAACAAACATATCGGTCTGGATGCCATGAAGACGATGGGCGCCAAGATCACCTCGGTCGAGATGTGCCTGTTTGATATGCTGCAGGTGGCCGAGGGTGACGCTTTTAAACAGGCGATTAAGATTGTCAGGTAAGACTGCGACATACTATTGCCGATAGACAGGGAAGAAGGTGCCGAATAATGTACCCGTCGGAGGTCAAAGCCCTTTGGAACAGCGTCAGAAGGGAAAGACTGTAACTTCTATCCGGATTTCATCGTAATAAAGAGAAAACCTGTAACCGATTAATTTGCATTATCATGAAACAAATCAGGCGGTTTTTTCATTAAATATTATTGTTGATATAACCAAGAGCTAACAATTTATCGTTTTATAAACCGATAAGTTAACACGTGGGGAAGAGAGAAATCAGTAGATGAGAGATTCGCAATTATCAACCAGCTATACCCCCGAGGTCATTGACTTCGACAACGACCGGCCGCCCGAACCGGTGCATACGATCCTGGTGTCCGATGTTCACCTGGGGTCGCCGGTAAGCCGTTCCACCGATTTGTTGAAGTTTTTGCAGCGGTATCAAGTCAACAAGCACGAGTATAGATTTAAACAGTTGATTTTGCTTGGTGATATATTTGATGATTTAAATTTCAAACGGCTCAAGAAGCATTCCTGGGAACTGGTCGGGTTGTTTCGCCAGATCACTGATGAAGAAAGTAATGCCGAGGTCAAATGGCTTCTGGGCAATCACGACCGTGAACTGGCCCATCTGATGACTCATCTGGTCGGTGTCGATGTTTATACCGAGTACGAGTGGGAAGTTGCCAATCGCCGTTTTCTGGCGCTCCATGGTGACCGTTTTGATATGTGGATAGTCCGGTTTCCGCAACTGGTTAATATACCGTGCTGGATTTACAGTACGATCCAGAACATGGACGGTCGCAAGCAGCGCATCTCGAGATTCGTCAAAAACCGCAGCAAGACGTGGCTGCGTATCAATAAAAAAGTCGCTGCGGGAATGATGAATTACGCCCGTTCGCTCGATCGGAAAATCGACGCGGCATTCTGCGGCCATACCCATATTGCCGAGGCAATCGAATACCCCGACGACAATATGTGGTATTACAACACCGGTTGCTGGACCGGGCGGCAGTCACCGACCTATGTGACGGTTGGCTATGATGGCCGGGTAAATCTCTGCGAACTGCGCACTGAGGCGTCGCCGGCTATTCAGCCGATTGCCGCCGGGTAGGACAGAGGCAGTTGATTCGTTGATAAATCAGTAAAACCCGCCGGATATTGCGGGCTTTTTTTGTGGTGGTATTTTCTAAAACGGGCCTTTGAAGTACGGTTGCCACCGTGCGTCTCAATTCGGCGGTCATATCCCCGCCCCGGCGTGCTGCCCGGCGGGATTATGCTCCGTGGCAGGCGACTTGTTATGGTTTAATCTTTCCCTGGCGCTTTGTTTTCCAAATATGCTGCAACAGGACGCGCGTCCGGTTATAGCGGAGCAGGCCGACCAGGAAGGTCATGATTCCGATGGGGATAAACGCCCAGCCGATCCAGAACACGATTTCACTGTCGAAAAATTTGATAAAACTCAAGCCCGCGATAAACAGAGTCAAGGCGGTTCGGATGTAGGCCAGAAACGTGTTCTGATTGGAGAGGTTGGTGCGATCGATCGCGAGATGATCCCGGAGGATCATACCAGTCCGCTCGACATGGAGGTAGACTTCCTCATGAACTGTCGGACGCTGTCGGTGACTGAAAAACCTCACTGCGTTCTTCTCCTCCCCCAAATATAATACTATATCGTCAACACCCCCGGTTTTCCGCAACCCTAAAACAAACAGTAGCATTCTGTTTGGACGTTTTGGCTGTCTGTTCGTCATATTGGCAGGCAGGAATATTGCCTGCCGGAATAAGAATAGGATACGCAGGAGGCCGCGAAAGTTTTTGAAAACAGTTTGACACCATTTTTGCCAATAGTTATATTCCCAAACTGTTGCGGCAGTGAACGAGAGAGTATAGAGAAAGAGGAGATCCCTGATATGAAGACTTTGGCAGGCCTGATGCTGCTGGCACTGTTTCTGATTCCGTCCGGTATATTCGGTCAGGAAGCAGCCGATGACACTACGATCGTCGACCGGAATCCGACGCTGTATGCAGCCAGTTTTACCTATCGGGGTGCGGGTGCGCGCGCTTTCGCCATGGGTGATGCCTTTGTCGGTCTTTCGAACGATATTAACGCTGGTACCTGGAATCCGGCCGGTCTTTGGCAGATCGAAGAGCCGCAGGTATCGATGTCTTATCATCGTTATGACCCCAATGCTACCTATACCAATAATCAAACACCGGTTGCCACCGAGAGTAATTTGAATATCAGTTCTCTCGGTCACTTTGCCTTTGTCGCACCGGTTCGTCTCAGTGGCCAGCCCTGGACATTTACGTTCAACTACCTTCGCGGGGATCAGTTTACCTCTGAATCACGCTCGGTGAGTGATGTCGATTCAGAAATCAATCCGAACGTGTTCATGGAAGATCAGGGGAATCTCCTTACTTATAATCTGGGCTTGAGCACGCGTGTCTGGCGGCAGTTATCGCTTGGGTTTACGCTCAACATTTATGATGGCAACCGTCAAACCGACCGCGCCATCCAATCTGTCTACGACAGTCTTCAGTATGAGATTCCGCCGATTCCGATTCGCGTATTTGAAATCCGACGCCAGCTTGACTCCACAACCAGCAGTGGTGTTAACTTCACTCTCTCGGCAATGTATAAATTCTCCAAATTAAGCGTGGGTGGCGTTGTATATACGCCGTATAAACTCACCCATGAAACCGATCGGCTCAACGAACGGTTAACGACGGCCAATGGCCTGCCTTCCGAACAGGATTCGGATACGACCTATGTCGACAATATCCGGGCCAAGCAGGAAATCCCGCTTTCGGCCATCTTCGGACTTGGCTGGACACCCACTGATCGGATGACTCTCACCACGGACTTTATTTATCAGGCTTATGGTTCGGTCGGCTATGAAACACTTGATTCTTTCCTGATTGAACCAAACGGTGATCGTGAAGACTTCTTCACAGAAGTACCGATCAACTGGAATAATACCATTGGAATCGGGGCCGGGATTGAATACATGCTCGAAACCTCGCTGGGTACTATTCCATTGCGGGGTGGTCTTCGCTATGATCAACTGCCGCGCCCCAAGAACTTCACTATTTCCAGTGAAGAACTCATTGAGGTAAACCCGGCCGCCGAACCTGAATCCCGCTGGGAGATCACCGATCAAAAACGGGTTATCCAGGTGGCGTCGGATCGCACCAATGCCATCGGTTTCTCGATCGGTACCGGCATTCACTGGGGACGAATTCATTTTGATATCGGATACCGCTTTACATCCGGAGCGGAAACCAATATCTCCGAGACAATAGTCGAGTATGTGGATTCCGATAATGACGGATTTGCCGACTTCACCGGTCCCGAGGACCAGGAAGTTCCAGTGACCGAGACTGTCGTAAGAAAACAGGCATTTGAAGACAAATCCCATGAATTCCGGTTGACCTTTACCGGATTCTTCTAAGCGGAGCCTTGCAGGGCCGGCTAAATTTGGGCGGAAACAATAAAATCTTGCTTGTTTCCGCCTTTTTTATATATTCCGTATTCGAAATCGAAAATGAGCCGATACAGATAATGAGTTGAGGAGCCGCCGAGCATGGTCAGGAACGTAAGGATTACCAAACGGGATATCAAAGAGGACAAATTCACGACGTTTGTCCTGCAATCCAAAGACAAGGTTGCCGCAAACTGGATATGGTACGCCGGCGGACTGGCGGTCATTATCCTGCTTATTGCAGCAGTTTTCTGGTACACTGATTACAGCCAGAATCAAATGCTCGAGGCCGCCGAGATATACAGCCGGGCGGAACTGGAATTGTCGACCAATAACTTTCAACTGGCTATCGTCGACTTCAAGGCGGTGGTTGACAATTTTGGCTCCACTCCCCAGGCGCAGTACGCCCTCTTTAACCTCGGCAATGCCTATTTCGGCTCCAAAGACTATGTCGAAGCGATCAACGCCTTCCAGGCGTACCTGGATAAATACCGGAATAAGGACATTATCTTTACCACGTCCGCTATGGCCGGTATCGCGGCCTCGCTGGCCGGCAACGGTGATCTGATCGCCGCCGCCGATAAATACCGGGAAATAGCCGAGACCTATCCAGATTTTGAACTGGCTGCCCATTATTTTGTTAAAGCCATGGATCATTATCTCAAGGCCGACAACATCGAATCCGCCAAAGTCGTGTACGCCAAGTTGCTCAAGGATTATGAGGATTCCCGTTTTACGATTCAGGGAAAACGGCTGGCTGGTGAATACGGTATCAATCTGTAAAACTTACCGCCTGCACACCATCACACCGCTATAAACAAGGGGGGATACTATGCTGAAAGTCGCCTTTCTCTGGCATATGCATCAGCCCTATTATTGCGATCCGTCGAGCGGGAACATGGTGTTGCCGTGGGTGCGTCTCCATTGTCTGAAAGATTATTATGATCTCCCCTACCGGGTCGGGAAATATGATAATCTCAAAATGACTTTCAACCTGGTGCCGTCACTGATTGAGCAGATTGATCTCTATGTCAGCGGTAAGGCCACCGATCGCCATCTTGAATTGACCCAAAAATCAACCGCCGATCTTACCCGGGAAGAGAAGGCCGAAGTCTTTTCGTTGTTTTTCTCAGCCCATCCCGTGACAATGATTGAGCCCTATCCATGTTATCGCCGCCTCCATAAAAAGTTGCTTGATTGTCATAATAGTATCGATATGGCTGCGCGGACGACGACAGTTCAGGAAATTCGCGACCTGATTGTCTGGGGTAATCTGACCTGGATCGATCCGATCTTTCGCAGCCAGCAACCATACAAACGGCTTTTTGCCAAAGGTGAGAAGTTCACCGAAGAGGATAAGCAGGATCTGATCACCGCCCAGCTCAAGATTCTTTCCGAGACCCTGAATGTCTATAAGTCGCTGCAGGACGATGGCAAAATCGAAGTTTCCTTTACGCCGTATTTTCACCCGATCATGCCGCTGATCTGCGATACCGAGTCGGCCCGTGAGGCGTTGCCGGCAATTACGCTGCCCAAAAACCGCTTTTGTTATCCGGAAGATGCGGAAAAGCAGGTTGCTATGGCCGTGGAAATGTACACCGAGAAATTCGGCCGCAACCTTGTCGGCATGTGGCCGTCGGAGGGCTCGGTCTCCGAGCAGATGGCGCCGCTTTTGGTGAAGCACGGCATCCAGTGGATGGCCTCCGACGAACAGGTGCTCTTTGCATCATTGGGTAAGGCGGGGCGACCATCATCGGGAGTATCTGCTCATCGCACCTGGTTGTATACGACGCCTGAAGGACCGATCACTATCTTTTTCCGGGATCATGGGCTCTCTGACCGGATCGGTTTTGTGTATTCATCATGGGATGAACAAAAGGCGGTGGAAGATTTCATCGGGCATCTGCATCGTATGGAAGAATTTCTCAGCAGCTCGGGCGACGATACAGTCGTCCCGATTATTCTCGATGGTGAAAACTGCTGGGAGTATTATCCGCATGACGGTGACACGTTTTTGAAACTTCTTTTTGATCGTCTGGCTACCGATGATCGTCTGGAAACAGTCACCTTCGCTGAGGCGCTCAAGCTGAAACCGGAAAAACTCCCGGCTATTCTGGCCGGATCATGGATTAATCATAATTTCCGCATCTGGATCGGACACCCCGAGGATAACACCGCCTGGGATTTACTGTGGGCGGCGCGGAAGGCGTTTGCAGCCTTCAGGGAAAAACATCCCGATTTCGATCCCAATCGTCTGGCCCGGGCCGAAAAGTCCCTGCTGATCGCCGAGGGTTCCGACTGGAACTGGTGGTATGGCGACGAGCATCGCGGCGGACACAATGACGTCTTCGACCGTATCTACCGCAATCATCTGGCCTCGGTGTATACGGCGCTCGGGCTTGATGTACCGCGGAATTTGTTGACGCCGATTACCGATGCCTTTCCGGAAATGTTCGCCACCGAACCGGAAGGGACGGTGACCCCGCTTATCGACGGCATCCTGACGCACTATTACGAATGGCTGGGTGCGGGGAAATTCAATTGCCGTAAAGCCGGCGGAGCCATGCATCGCGTGGACCAGGCGATTGAATATATACATTTTGTATCCGACGATGATCGCGTTTATCTACGTACCGACTTCGCGGAACGCAAGTACCTTGCGGATCATCCCCGGCAATGTTTGAAACTCGAAATTCTTAATCCCGGTCATGGCATCTTTCTCTTTTCCGCCAAGGGCATCGAATCGATTCCTGACTGGGCCGAGCCGCTCGATACTATCGAATTTGCTGCAGCCGATATTGCGGAAATCAGCCTGCCCAAAAAGATATTTTTCCCGGAGAAAAAGGGCGAGATCTTCTTTAAAATCGGTATTGTCGAGGGCAGCAATGATGTTGAGTTATGGCCCCAGGGTGATCCCATCCGTTTCGCATTCGCCGGCGAGGGTGAAGAAATTGTTTGGGATATCTAATCAACTCGTGTATAATGGGCCTTGAAAAAAAGCCGGAGGAAACGTGAAGGATTCTTTTTTTGACCATAGCGGCCCCGAGGGCGAACCCCAGCGACCGGGTGGAATACCGGGCCTTGAAGAGAAGACCGACAGCCATTCCCAGGACAGACCAGCAGAAGATCGCCGTATGGCCGCCATTATGGCCTACATTCCGTTTTTATGTTTCGTACCACTAATACGGATGCGCGATGATGACTATGTCTATTTCCATGCACGGCAGGGCCTGATACTGTTCTTCATCGAAATCGTGGCCTTTATCTTTTCCTTTCCGCATCTCAGCCAGCTTTTCTGGATCGCCATCCTGATCGGCTGTATCGGCATTGCCATTGCCGGTGCGCTCTTCGCTGTCCAGGGCAAAATGCACCGCCTGCCCATTATCGGCGAATTGGCCGAGCGAATACGAATGTGATCTGAAAAAGCAGGTGTTCTACATGAAACATATTCCAAACGCAGCAATAGCCATCGGTTTGATGTGCCTGTTGATGATACTGACGACCTGTGCCACGACCGGTCCCGGTGGAGAAAAGTCTATCATTCTTCTCACGACCCGGCAGGAAGTCAATATCGGTCAGCAGATGGATCAGGAGATTCGCAAGACCGAAGATATTCTTGATGACCCCGAATGGCAAAATTATATCACTGAAATCGGTCAAAGCATCGTGGCCGTCAGCGACCGCAACGATCTGGACTATCAATTCGCTGTTATCGCCTCGGATCAGGTCAATGCCTTTGCCGCGCCCGGCGGCTTTATTTATTTCTATTCCGGCTTGATTAAGGAATTCGAGTCCGAGGCCGAACTGGCGGCGGTTATGGCGCATGAAATCAGCCATGTGGTGGCGCGCCATGGCGTCCAGCGGCTGCAGACAGCCATGGGAGCCTCGCTGCTCCTGCAACTGGCTCTGGGCGACAGCTCACCGGATATTCAGCAAATCGCCGGTACCGGTATCGGTCTTCTCATGCAGGGATATTCCCGCAGCCAGGAGGCTGAGGCCGACGAGTACGGCGTTATCTATGCTACGCGCGCCGGATGGCATCCTCACGGTTTCGTCGATATGTTCCAGACCCTGCAGGAACTCAGCGGGAGGGGCGAGGCCTCATTCTTCGAGATGCTGGCCGCCAGCCATCCCCAGACTTCGACACGGATCGAAAATGTCCGGACTCAGATCGATTCGATGGCGCCATTGCCCGAGGACCTGATTCGCGATACTAATCGTTTCCAGGAAATGAAGCGGCGACTGCCGTAATCCAGCCTGTTTTGATCGAGAGATCACCCGTACCAAACCCCGCCCGCGGCAAAGGATTGTAAGGCAAAGAGCAAACCAGCGGGATTATCGTTTCAATGTGAATCAAAACTTCTGCCGGAATCTCGGTTAGCTGCGACATACACGTGATTCGGCCTTTTTGAATAAAAGTACAATTGTCTTATGTAGTTATAAGTAACGGGCTTTGCCGCAAGGCGTTTCTTTTAATTCCTGAATATGTTCCTATGTTGCCTGCAATTGTCCACTATACGATATTGAAAATACCCTATTTTTATGTTTGACAGTTGTTTATAAACACGTGTATAATCTTCTGGAAACAATCGAGCGCTTACTTGAAACTGTTTACTTTTCGCGCAGTCCGCAGTTAAGGGAACTCACCCGGGTACCGATCAATCGAAAGAAAAGCGCAAGTTTCGAACAATAGGGAATAACCATTGGACGGAAAACAGCTTACGTGGACAAAGCAGAATTTTTCGGGAATATTGATCAGAAAATGATCACGGTTTTTGAGGGAAAACCGGGCCATTCCGGGACCATAGGTTCTGGCTTACAACCCGCCCACGAGGCGAACGAGATTTATAAGTGTATTCCCGATAATAGGTTGACGCAACACAGGGAGTTGAAAAATTCGTCTATCATTTTGCCTGACGGCGGTTTGGAGTCGTAGGCACCGTAATTGCAATTGCCTGTCTGAAACCATAGCGGAGGACAGGTAGCAATGCGGACGATCAAAATTATTTTAGCCATCTGGGTGTTGGCCGCCATCATTGCCGGTGTTTTCGGGAATATCAGTGTGGCCGCAGAAAATGGCCTCAGTACTGCATCGTTCCTGTCGATCGGCGTCGGGGCCAAAGCCTATGGTATGAATCAGGCCTTCACGGCGGCGGCTGATGACGCCTCTGCGGTGTATTGGAACCCGGCGGCTCTCCCGACTTTGTTGCAAAGTCAGGTCCAGTTCTCTCACTATTCCTGGTATCAGGATATCTCACTTCAAAACCTGTATGTGGCATTTCCCGGGCAAATCGTCTCGTTCGGCGCCGGAGTGACCTACTTCGACTTCGGCAGTTTTGAGGCGTATGATGATCTCGATGGCCAGCTTGGCCAGATGTCGATGCACTCCATGGCCGCGCTGATTTCGCTCTCGGTGGCCTTTAACGAGATGTTTTCACTGGGTGTCACCGGCAAGTATATTGAGCAGTCGTTCGACATCGCCAGCGGCAAAGCATTCGCCGGCGATGTCGGCGTCCTGGCCGACTTCGGGACAGTTCGGGCCGGCGCCATGGTCGCCAATATCGGTTCCAAAATGAAATATCGTGACCTCGAGGAGGATCTGCCGATAGAATTTCGCGGCGGTATTGCCCTCAATCTGGTCAGGGGTACGGTCTTCGCCATAGATGCCCGGCTGCCGCAGAATGGTTCCATGACTGTGCATAATGGTCTCGATTTTGCCCTGGGCGAAAACCTCAGCCTGCGCGGGGGATTGTCCTACGACGCCGATGCTCCGCAAGCGGCCGATCAGATTGGCTATACCATGGGCGTAGGATTGGCGCTTGGCTTCGGACGATTCGACTATACTTTCATTCCCGATGATGCTGTCCACCAGGAATCTATACACAGCTTCTCCCTTTCATTCGGCTGGTAAAGATTATACCCAATAAGTAACCGTTTTTGTAATCATGTGGTTATTAATCTCAATTTTACTTCTAATTATCGCTCGGGTTTTTGCAATATTGTGCAGTTTTTGAGCGATATTCTCTGCATAATGTTGCAGGTATTATGATACACTATTCAGCACACCGCGACATTTATTATGGATGTTTTGAGGGGCTGGATAAAGGAGCGGCAAACCTACCCATGTAGTGAATTGTAAGACTATACCGTACAATAATATAGGTTTATTAATCCGGATCGGCGGCGCCCCCGAAATGCTGTTCATATACTAATTGCTTTTGGCAATCAATTTGCTTCACCTGTAAGCAAGTACTTCTTGAAAATTTAATACCCTCAAGATCTTGTTAGGTGGTTGATTAATGATTACGAACTCAGTGGATGCACAGGTAAGCCGCGAATTGATTGTCAAGGATGGTCGTTTCGCGGGTGTTTCCCGACGCATAATCTCAACAACCCTGAGTGAACCCGAATCCGGTAAACCTTCGCTGACAGCCTCCTTGAAATATGCCTGGTCAGAGTATGTCTGGGCCCACCTCATGCTTTTTATTACGATGGCTGCCACGGCCGGTCGGGCACTTGCCCATCCGCAACCGTTGACTTTCCGTCTCAAAGGCGTCATCAAGCGCGGCCTGGATATCATCGGTTCGGTGGTCGGATTGATTCTTTGTTCACCCTTCTTTGTCATTCTGCCCATTCTTATCAAACTGGATTCACCCGGTCCGGTGTTTTATCGCCAGGTTCGTGTCGGTCACAATCGTCGCCGTCGTGAACGCCGTCATGCCGGAGTTTCCATGCTGAGCCGTTCGCGCCGTGAACGGCGCCGTTCTGATATCAAGGGGCAGCCGTTCCAGGTAATCAAATTCCGCACTATGGTTGCCGACGCCGAAAAGAAATGCGGTCCGGTCTGGGCGACGAAGAATGATCCGCGGGTAACGCGTCTGGGACGTTTTATGCGCAAGAGTCGTCTCGATGAGATTCCTCAGTTTATCAATGTGCTCCTGGGCGATATGTCGCTGGTTGGTCCGCGACCGGAGCGACCGATGTTCGTCGAAAAGCTTTCTTTGCAGGTGGCTGATTATGAGCGTCGTCTCGAAGTGAAGCCGGGGTTGACCGGTTTGGCTCAGGTTGAACATGAATACGACAGCTCGGTTACATCGGTCTCTAAGAAAATCCAGTATGATTTGAATTACATCAGGACGTGGAGCATCTGGCAGGACGTTAGAATTATGCTCAAGACAGTGGTTGTCGTCATTACTGGAAAGGGTGCCTGTTAAGGGATTTTGCGTCACCGAAACAAAGCTGGAACCGCACCCGTGTATCTCACGGGTGCGGTTTTTTTCATTGACGATTTTTTATTGCCACCGGTTCAGTGATAGGATATATTGCCCGAATATGATGAAAAAGGGATATCAGCCGATGACTGCGGCACGTAAATGGATGTTTTGGGCCACCCTGCTGTTTTGTGGATTTTTCTGTACCACAATAAGTTCAGCTCAGGATGATGGCAATGTAGTAATCAACAGCGACCCCCAGGGTTCGCTGGTTACCCTCGAGGGTCCCTGGACGATCTCGGGTGTTACCCCGGTGCGTTTCGATCGGACTCTTTCCGGGAAATTCAAAGTTCGCGTTGAGCGCGATGGCTATGAGACATATCGCAGCGATGCGTATTTTTCATCAGCCAAACCGACCGAACTGACGATTACCCTGAAGCCGAAAACACGCGCCAAGGCTTTTTTCCGCTCGCTTATTATACCGGGCTGGGGCCAGTCCTATTATGGCGACAAAACCAAGTCAACGGTCTTTCTTGTCGGTACGGCAGCTGCTGCCGCCGGGTATCTGATTGCCCGCAATGACTATGATGACAAAGTTGAGAGTTTCAACGATGCCGTGAATCGGCGGGCCAATGCCACCACTATTGACGATTACAACCGGCTCAGTCAGACAGTCTTTGACCGCCAGAAGGAAGCCAACGATGCCGAAGATGCTGTCAATATCATGATGGG
>CAZGLR010000079.1:0-15961 GCA_964526635.1 uncultured Ignavibacteriales bacterium
AACATACACGAATCATTTTTGCCCCACCCTGCGGGTGGGGTACCGGGTTGTTACCTATGTCCTGAGTCCGTACCGGATCACCCGGACGGGTGGGGGCCGGGTGATGTTATTGGTGGCATGCGGTCTTTGAACGCAGGCCAGAGTTTGTAATGGACACATATGACCCGGGTTCAAAGACCCCGGGCCACCCTGTCTCGACGATGGACACGGCGGGCAGACCCTGCCCCTACGATCAGCATCGACTTTCAATCGTTCAAATTACCGCCACCGATATTAATGCTGACGGATAATAATGCTGACGGATAATAATGCTGAATAAATCTGTACCGTCTCAATCAGCTACCGGTATAGGCGACGGTCAGGACGATATCGGCCGCGTAACTGCCACCGGTCTGGGAGATAATCGGCTGGACAGTGCCGCCGATCCATACCCAGATCGAACCGCCGGCGCCAATGTCGACCGTCGAGACAATGTTCGGGTCCATGACGCCGACCGGCGCGGCCTGCCCGCCGCCGGTGCCGTCGTCGTAAGAGGCATCAGTGTTATTAAATGCAATCGGCATGGTTGCGCTGGAAACTGTCTCGACCAGTTCAATCGGCAGGGTGAAGTCAAGCGTCACTTCCGCACCTGCGACACCGGTGATGGTCCAGGCGCCGGCGTTGGCGGCGTCGGCCTTATCGACTGCCTTGTTCAAGCCCGGCGTGACCGTCCCGAACAGCAGGTTGTGAGCTCCGGCTACACTAAGGGTCGAAACCACCGTTGCGGTAGCCTGAATAGTTCCGCTTTCCTGGGCGGCGATATCCGGCGTTATAAAAAGGCATACTATAAGGACAATGAGTCCGGCCTGTAGAAACCACTTCATACGATCCTCCGTGAGAGTCTTTGGTAACGGGAAAGCAAGCGCGGTGCCGGGGCAGATTGGTTCGCGTAAGCTGTTGTCGAGCAAGTAAATGGAAAATTGTAGCCGGGGCTGAGGCGGCCATGGATACATGGTCAGTATGGGGCGGGGTCTATACTGTGCGGGCTAAGGCTTTAAAAAACAATGAGTTGTCAGAGTGGATGTTTTTTGGCGGCGCACAACTGTCGGGAAAACAATGAAGGCATAAATTATTGAATTGCGGGACAACGGGTTAGGGCATTAAAGACGGTTTCGTGTCATTATGGCGCTAATATAGTATGGGAAACATCCGATACTGATAATGACGTCTTTGCATCCATGATGGATGCACTATGGAAGCCATTAACGGGATCGGAACCCATGACGCGCTTCAAACATATCGTGATTGCTGCGATCACCCTCTTCTCTGCCACGGCCATACATGCTCAGGATTCTCTCTGGGCGGATCACTGTGGCGGATCACTAAATGAATCCGGACAATCGGTACTGGTTCGTGATAATGGCGATATTGTTGTTTTCGGTTCGACCTATTCGTATGGCGCCGGGAGTCATGACCTGTATCTGATGGTGATGGATTCATCGGGGATTGTGCATTTTGACACGACCTTCGGTGGCCTTGATACCGATTATGGCTACGCTGTGACCGAGACCTCCGATGGCGGCCTGGTGCTGGTGGGATCTTCGAAATCAATCTCTTCTGGTGACTATGATGTCCTGGTTATCGGGCTTGATGAAAATTACACTCTTCGCTGGATAAAAAATTACGGCGGCCTTGAGAACGACCGGGGCCAGGCAGTAGCGGCGACGACAGATGGCGGCTGTCTGATTACGGGTACGACGTCATCGTTGGGCCTGAGCGCGGATTTCTATGCGCTGCGACTGGACAGCCTGGGTGATACCGTGTGGACGAACACCTATGGTGGCCCGGCCGGGGAAACGGGGATGGGCGTGTGTATGCTTCCCGATGGTGCGGCCCTGGTGGGATCGACCGGGAGCTATGGCGAGGGGTACAGCAGTATATACCTGGTGCGGATTGATCTCAACGGCGATACGCTGTGGACAGCCACCTATGGCGGTGTTCGCGCGGATTTTGGATATGATGTGATGATGTTGCCGGATAACGGCCTGATTATTGCCGGAGCGACGGCACCCGATGGCAAAAGCTATTACGACGGCTATTTGATTCGAACCGATGAAGACGGCGGCATAGTCTGGCAATACACTTATGGTGGGTCGCTGGAGGACCGTTTGTATGCGTTAGTGCCATCGATCGACGGCGGGATAATCGCCACGGGCGTCAGTGAACGCAGCGGCGGTCGGAAGCATGACGGGTATTTGTTGAAAGTCGATGCCGAGGGCGGGCTTTTGTGGGAACGGTTTCCGGGTGGAATCGAAACCGATGTGCTTTTTGATATCGCAATGTCGCCATCAGGAGAAATTGTCGCAGTCGGGCATTCGTATTCAGCCGGTGCCGGCGGCAGTGATGTTTTTCTAACGCGTTACAGCAACAGCGATTTTACTTCAGTGGACTGGATTGAGCCATCGGTAGACGCCAACGACTGGGAACTGGGGCAAAATTATCCGAATCCGTTTAATGCTGAGACCAAAGTGAAATTTACGCTGTATCGGGCAGCCGGCTATGATCTGACAATATACAATATTCTCGGGCAGGAAATTCGCTATTGGTCGGTGGAGTATGCGCCGGCGGGAGTGTATGAAATGATCTGGGACGGTCGCGATGATTATGGCGCGGTGGTGGCATCAGGGGTATACTTGTATCGTCTTCGGATCGGTAGCTATCACGAGACGAAACGGATGGTTCTGATAAAGTAAGGGCAGCAGGGAAAGAAAATATTGCAAAGCACTGAGAAGTCGAGTTTCTCACCTCCTGTAGCACGTGGTTAACGCAGTAACGGGGCGCCGCCCGGCACCCCGTTTTTTTTTGCGCCCATAAAAAAACCGGCGGGTGGTTGATGGCCGCCGGTTTTTTTGTAATACCCTCAGTGGATGTCTTGCAGTCTTATTTCATGCGTTTGCGGGCAATACCCAGGCCGGCCAGGCCGAGGCCCAGCAGAATCATGGTCGCCGGTTCGGGAATGACATCGGCACGCGTGGTGATCTGGAATTCCACGCCGCGGTTGTAATAATGGCAGTCGGCATCGAGGCCGATACCGAAGTTGCCATCGGCGGCGTAGGCATTCAGCGTGGTCAGTTCGGCGGCGTCGAGCACAAAGGTCTGATCTTCACTGCTGGCGTTATCATCGGGATCGGTCCACGTGTCAAACAGCAGGCTGCCGGAACCCCAGCCGGAGAAGTAGTTAGAGGGATTCTGGTTATCATTGAAGATCGAGATACCGGTGGCGGCGTTGCCCAGTAGATTCATGTACAGGATGTCGTTTTGTTCGCTGGTCCAGTTGTAGATGCTTTTGAACGTAATCTGAGCGCCGACGACAGTTTCACCGGCAGCCAGGTTCAGATTCATTCCCCAGGCATAGGCTTTAGAGTGATTCAGATCATGCATATCATGATCCGGGGGAGTGAAGTTATAGACGCCTGCGTTGGCATAGGCGGCGATAAGCAGGATGCCGGCCAGGATGAGAAGAGTGCGTTTCATAGTGGTAACCTCTTAAAAAGTCAGTTTATATTATGTATCAATGGTATTAGCAAATACCGGGCCAGTTTGTCGATAATCGCAATAGGTTGTAATGCAATGAGTTGCCGATCTATCTTGAATGTCCGGATTATATCGGATTAGAATATGTCCACTAATCCGACATGTTTAATTATGGGTTGTATATATCCATGATAAGGTAAGCTTTTTACCTGTAACAAGTTATACGGGTTGTAGTCTGTGTTTTATGTCGCTACATATTGGGGGATACAAGAAAAAACGGCGAGGGAAGAACCTCGCCATTTTCATAACTCTATGTAAGGCAGATCATTTACTTGCGGTTGCGGCGGACGACACCGAGGCCGGCCAGGCCGAGACCGAGCAGAATCATAGTCGCCGGTTCGGGAATCGGATCGCAGAATTTTAATCCGACCATCATGTCATTGTGATCCTGATTGGCGGAGGTGTGATCGTCGTCGATCATAATCAGCCAGTCGAAGTCACCTGAGAAATTGACACCCTGGTAGGAGAAATCGGCGTAGCCGAGGTCGTTTACAAGATAGAGTTGGAACCACTGGTATTCGTTTGCGGCTGACTGCTGGTTCAGGAAGCGCTGGCTGTAGAGGAAGGAGTCGTCATTGTTGAAGATGCCATCGTCATCATGATCGTTGAGCAGCGCCATGCCGAAGTTGCCCTGATAGTTAGTCGTTAAGGTAGCGCCGGCGGCTACATTGTCGTCAAACAACGTGGTAAGGTTGTTGCCGACACTGAGGTCGTCGTACAAATACAGAGTGTTTTCTTCGGCCCACGGGGTCACTTCGGCAAGAAGAGTCCAGCACTGCGGACTATACTGTTCGTCCCAGGCAAAATGCCAGTCAGAGTTTTCCGAGGTCCAGGATGACATTTGCATGTCACCGGAACCGTTGTCATACGTGAGTAGCGGGATGGCTTGGGCGGCTCCGACGATCATCAACGCCATGACTGAGTAGAGTAAGAATTTTTTCATGGCAACCTCCAAAAAAGTTAGACTATTGGTTGCCAATCGCTATAGGAAAACATCTGCCAAATCTTTGTTTCAATAAGGAAGTGATAGTGGAACAACAAGATAGGTTTTCTTGATTGCGGGCAGTTCGATGAGATTTGCCATTAATCGTTTCTTTTTACGACATGTTTTCGGAGATAAAGGTCGGAGAATTACGGCAAGATGTTATGAATAAGCCAGTTAGGGCGACGATTGGTAGTGTCGGAATTTTGGACAGATGAATGGGCGCATAAAAAAACCGGCTGTTGTTGTTGAGCAACAGCCGGTCAAATGCGCCTTTGACATTACGCCCGATCAGCCTTTGGCGGCTTTGAGGCGTTTTTCGAGTTCATCGACTTCTTTAGCCAGTTCTTTCGGCAGCTTGTCTCCGAATTTTGCGAAGTGTTCGCGGATAGTCGGGAGTTCTGCCAACCAGCCCTCGACATCGACCGAGGTCAGGTCTGTCATGGTTTCTTTGGTAACGCCCTCGAGGCCGTCGATATCGATGCCATCGGGGGTAGGCATGATACCGATGGGGGTTTCCATATACTTGCCGGCGTTGTCGGCGCGTTCGAAGACCCATTTGAGGACGCGCGAGTTTTCGCCGAAGCCCGGCCAGAGCCAGTTGCCCTGATCGTCTTTGCGGAACCAGTTGACCATGAAAATCTTCGGCAGTTTGGCACCGGCCCGCTGACCGATCTTGATCCAGTGTTTGAAGTAGTCGCCCATGTGGTAGCCGCAGAACGGCAGCATGGCCATCGGGTCGCGGCGGACGGTGCCGGCCTTAAGATCAAGCGCGGCGGCGGTGACTTCCGAGCCCATGATAGAGCCCATGAAGACGCCATGATTCCAGCTAAAGGCTTCATGAACCAAAGGCACTGTGCTCGGGCGGCGTCCGCCGAAGAGCATGGCGTCGATCGGCACACCCTTGGGATCTTCCCATTCAGGGGCGATCACGGGGCAGTTGGAAGCTTTGGCAGTGAAGCGTGAGTTGGGATGAGCAGCCGGTTTGTCGGCGGTTGTGGGATCCCATTTGTTGCCGTGCCAGTCGGTCAGGATACCGGGGGCGTCGTAGCCGATGCCTTCCCACCAGACGTCTTTATCTTCGGTGATACCTACGTTGGTGAAGATAGTTTCTTTTTCACAGGAACGCATGGCATTGGGGTTGGATTGCATCGAGGTGCCGGGGGCGACACCGAAGAAGCCGGCTTCGGGGTTGATGGCATACAGGCGGCCATCGTCACCAAATTTCATCCAGGCGATGTCGTCGCCGACGGTTTCGACAGTCCAGCCGGGGATGGTCGGGATGAGCATGGACAGGTTGGTTTTACCGCAGGCGGAGGGGAAAGCGCCGGTGATATATTTTACTTTGCCGTCGGGGCTGATCAGTTTGAGAATCAGCATGTGTTCGGCCAGCCAACCCTCGTCGCGGGCCTGGGCGGAGGCGATACGCAGGGCCAGGCATTTCTTGCCGAGCAGGGCGTTGCCGCCATAGCCGGAGCCATAGGACCAGACTTCGCGAGTTTCGGGGAAATGCGAGATGTATTTTTTGTCCAGTGGTGCGCACGGCCAGTAGCCATTATCGGATTCGCCCTTGGCGAGCGGTTTGCCGACCGAGTGCATGCAGGGAATGAATTCGCCGTCTTCGCCAAGCACATCGAGCACTCTGGTGCCGACGCGGGTCATGATGTGCATGTTAACGACAACGTAGGGAGAATCGGTGATTTCGATACCGATTTTAGCGATAGGAGAACCGACCGGACCCATGGAGAAGGGAATGACGAACATGGTGCGGCCCTTCATACAGCCGGTGTAAAGACCTCGCATCGTCTTTTTCAATTCGTTGGGGTCAACCCAGTTGTTGGTTGGACCGGCATCTTCTTCTTTTTGCGCGGAGATGTAGGTACGGTTTTCGACACGGGCGACATCGGATGGGTCCGAATTGAAGGCCACGCAATCGGGGCGTTTCTTTTCATTGAGTTTCAGGGCCAAACCCTCTTCGATCATTTCGTTCATCAGGGTCTGGTATTCTTGCTGAGAGCCGTCACACCAGTGGACGGCATCGGGTTCACAGATTTTTTCCCATCCGCTGACCCAATCGACCAGCTTTTTATGCTTAATATCAGCAGTTGCGGTAGCCATAAGTACTCAACTCCTTGGTAGGGTTATTTTGTATGTTCGGCTATAATACGGCCATTGGCGCGGCCAAGTCAAGACCTGATATCTGTCATTGATGTATATTTTTTACTTTTTGGTTGTTTCCCCTGCGGATGGAAGATCAAAATTGTTCCTTTTGTCACGTATATTATCATCGCCTGGCTCACTGTAGTAATGCGGTATAGAGCAAAGCATATTGGTATTGATTATGTCCGGTGTAAACATGTGGCCACAGGCGTCGATACACAATCATAAGGGGACAATTATCTATACATCTTATTCAGGGGGTGAATCTGATGTCATTTATAGAATGGTCACATACGATGGACGTGGGTATCGAATCAATTGATACCGAACATCGGCAACTGGTGGAAATCGCCAATCGGATGGAGCGGGCGGTGCAGGCCGGGCGGGAGCATACGGAATTGATGGCAATTCTCGACGAACTGATTGCGGCGACTCGTGATCATTTCACGTCCGAAGAGCGGGTGATGGAAGAGGCCGGGTATCCGCTGCTGGAAGCGCATCAGCGGATGCATGCCGAACTTATTGTTGAAGTCGGGCGGATGCGCGGTGCGCTGGACAGCAGTGAACTGGCCCGGGCCACGGCGCCATTTGTGCTGAAGTTCATTAAACTCTGGCTGGTTAAGCATGTGGAGCATGATGATATCAGAATCGGGCGATTTGTCCTGGCGCAAAAGGCGGATTCGGAAATACCTTTGTGACGTGACTTCGAGGCGTTTCTGATCGGGTGGCGCGTTTGGGGGCCAAAAAAAACAAGTACAGAATATCATAGAAGATAAAAAAAGTCGTCATTGTATCGGAATGGTAACTTGTCGTATAGCATTAGCATCCAAACGCAAAAGTAGGTCGAAGGGCTCCATTAAGTCACCTATCGAGATGTTTTTCGCATACAATGTATGCGGATTATTCTTGACAAGTGTATGAATGATAATTTCTTTTAATCCGGAGATTGTTACAATATTCACAAGCCGACTGCTTGAACAACGGCCCTTTTCGTCTTGTTTTCGGCGGCGGGAGATTGGTCAATGGATACCACAAACTGGGACTGGCAAGCCGGCAAAAAAGTTATCTGCACGCTGTCTGAAATCCGCAAAAAATTCAAACGTGTTGATGAACTGACGGTAAGCCCCGATGGTGAAAAAATTGCGGCGCCGGTACAAACGGATGAGGGTTTTACGGCCTTTGTCAACGATGAGGTGTGGCCGGATCCGTTAGAGATTCTCTGGATGCTGCATTTTTCACCGGATGGCCGTCTGACCGGACTGGGTCGTATCGAAGATGAATGGACCGCCATTGTCGATGGGAAGCCCTGGGACGAACGCTTTGAGTATGTCTGGCAACCCCGTTTTTCGGCCGATGGAACGCGACTGGCGTTGCTATATAAGCGGGATGATCAGTATGGCGTGGTCATTGAGGGTAAACCGTGGGAATCCGGTTTCCAGGCGATCCGTGATTATGCGTTGAGTCCGGATGGTCGGCATGCGGCGGCGACAGTCCAGGTGAGGGGGCTGGATGAGGCCGATATTTTTGGATTTGCCGAGGGCACCTGGTCGGTAGCGGTCGATGGCACGGCGTGGGGCGGCGTATTTATCAATGCCTGGGGCCCGGCATTCAGTGATGACGGATCAAAGGTCGCGGCTGAGGTTCGCTCGGATATGTATGCATATTCAATTGCAGTCGATGATGCGCCGTGGAAAAAGACCTTCGGGTGTGTCTGGCAGCCATCGTTCCGTATGGGCAACGGCAGGGTGCTGGCGCCGGTGCGGCAGGACGGCAAATGGTATCTGGCTGAAGATGGCGAATTGTTATGGAAACGGCCCTACAACCAATTATGGATGGTCCGTCAGAGTCCGGACGGCAAGCGTCTGGCGGCCAGTGTTTCATCGGCATTCGGGCGTTGGACGATAGCAGTCGATGATGCGCCATGGGCGGAAACGGCCGGTGACATGGTTGGCGAGCCCCACTTCTCTACCGATGGTCGCCGAGTGGCTGCAATTGCAAAAGACAATGACAGGTGGTCGATTGGAGTTGACGGTAAGATATGGCCAGTCTGGTGTGATATGATATGGGATCCGGTGTTCAGCCCCGATGGTAATTTTGTCCTGGCGAAAGCTGAGTTGAAGGGAAAATACACGTTGCTGGTCAATGGAAAGCCCCTTAATCGCGGGTTTGAAAAAATGTGGGATCCGGTGTTCAGTCGGGATGGCAGCATGGTGCTGTTGCGATATGTTGAAAACGATACGTACGTCCGCGAAGTGGGCGCACCGGGATCGCTGGTGTAGGCAGGAAGAGGTGAAAGACGATGTATGATTTTGCCCGAGGACCGTTGGTTTACATCGCGTTCGTTGTCATGTTCGCGGGATTGGCCTATCGCCTCTTTGCGGCCTGGAAGCTGGCGAAGCGTGAAAAGGTAATTTTCCCATACATGCACGGTAAATATGGACTGCGCTCGATCTGGCACTGGATTGTGCCGTTTGGCAGCAGAAATATGCGGCTGCGTCCGACGTTTACGATATTGTCTTTTCTCTTTCATATCTGCCTGATCCTGGTGCCGTTATTTACGCTTGGCCACGCGGCGTCGATCGAACGGACGCTGGGGATTCAATGGTTATCGTTATCGTCGACCCTGAGTCATGCAATGACAATTCTGGTGGTGTTGGGATCGCTGATTTTCCTCATGCGGCGGCTGGCCGAGCCGACGGTGCGGCTGGTTAGTTCATGGCAGGATTTTGTAACGCTGCTGATTGTGGTGGCGCCGTTTGCCACCGGGTTAATCGCGCGGTATCAGTGGTTTGATTATCACACGGTCATCACCATCCATATGATAACCGGTGCGATCTGGTTGATGGCGGTACCGTTTACCCGTATTGTACACATGCTTTTCTTCCCCTTCACGCGGGCGTATATGGGCAGTGAGTTCGGGTATGTGCGTAATGCTCGGGATTGGTAACAGAGAGAAGTTTGCGGAGGATTTGGTGGAATGAACGATACACCCCTACAACAGGTTGCCGATCCGGGAATCGATGAAGCGGCGAAGAAGCTGACGCCCGAGCAGATTCAGAAAGTAACCATGCAGGTTCTGGACAAGGAATGTGCGGCGCGTTTGAAAATTTATCTGGATACCTGTGTCAGATGCGGGTTGTGCGCCGAGGCGTGCCATACGTATCAGTCGCGCGATAAGGATCCCAACTTTGCTCCGGTGGCCAAGGTGCGCAATACGATATGGGAGCTGGTGAAGCGCAAAGGGCTGGTCGATGGTGAATTTGTACGCAACATGGCCCGGATAGCGTTTACCGAGTGTGGTGTGTGCCGGCGTTGCAGCATGTATTGTCCGTTTGGGATCGATCTGGCTTATCTGCTGTTGACCGTGCGGCGTATCTGTGCGCGACTGGGCGTGGTGCCGCAGTATTTGCAGGACACGACCAACAGCCATGCGGCGACTTTTAATCAGATGTGGGTGAATCAGGACGAATGGATCGATACCCTGCAGTGGCAGGAAGAAGAAGCGATGATGACCGTCAAGGATGCCCGGATTCCGCTGGAGGTCGAGGGAGCGGACATCATGTACTCGGTTATCGCACCCGAACCGAAGATTCTGGCGCAGCTTTTGGCCAATATGGCCGTGATTATGAAGGTCGCGGGACTGAACTGGACGATGCCGGCGACTGACGGCTGGGACAACAGCAACATGGCCATGTATTCGGGGGATTTCGAGATTATGGGCCGCGTCGAACGGCTGCACTGGGAGACGGCGGCGCGATTGAAAGTCAAAACGATAGTCATGGGCGAATGCGGTCATGCCTTCCGCGGGGCGGTGTACGACGGCCCCCGCTGGCTGGGATGGAAATTTCCGCCGATCAAGATGGTCCACGCAATCGAGTTCTACTACGATTTGCTGACCAGCGGGAAGATCAAAATTAAACAAAAGTATCCGCATCATGTGACCGTACAGGATCCCTGTAATACTGTGCGCGGACGTGGTCTGGGTGACAAGCTTCGGTTTATAATCGATCAAACCTGCGAGAAGTTTACGGATATGCGGCCGAATCAGGAGCATAATTATTGCTGTGCGGCCGGGGGCGGAGTGATCAATTGCGGGCCGCCGTGGAAACGGTCGCGCATGATTTCCAACCGGGTCAAAGCCGAACAGATCGAGGCGACCGGGGCGGATATTGTGATTACACCCTGTCATAACTGTCACAGCGGTATCGAGGATATTCTCGGTCATTACAAGTTGCCGCAGCATGTCAAATTTATCAGCGAGATATTGATGGAAACCATGGATATCCCCGGGGAGTTGCAGGTATGAGGTGGGGGAGAAGCATCACGTCGGATATGCGCATGAGCATGATATGCGGTCTCGTGGCGGTTCTGACTGCGGGTAGCCTGTTGCTGACCGGCTGCAGTGACTCCGAGGCGGGGAATGATATGATGGCCCGTCCGGATGTGATTGTCATTGATGCCATGCTCAGCTATGGTCCGCTGGATCGGCCGCCGGTGGAATTTCCGCATGACCTGCATACGGCGCACATGACCCGGGAAGGTGACGAGTGCTCCCGATGCCATACTGAAATAGGCGCAGCGTGTACAGTCCCGAAATTTCACTGGGATCGGACAATGTCGCGCACGCAGGTGACGGATTTGTATCATGATTCCTGTATCACCTGTCATCAAACGCAGCTCGATGCCGGCAGCGACAGCGGACCGGTGGTATGCGGGGAGTGTCATCGTGAGCAGCCGCAGTATATTTCAGCGCGTCAGAATATTAATTTTGATAAATCGCTGCATTATCGCCATATCAAGGCACTGGACAACACCTGTGACAAATGCCATCATGATTACAATCCCGAGACGGGCGAGCTGGAGTATATGACGGGGCATGAAAGTTCGTGCCGCGATTGTCATGGCGATGCCAAACAGGGTGATGCCTGTTCGATGCGGACAGAGGCACATAATCAGTGCATTAGCTGTCATCGTGAGACGGTCAATTCGGGACCGGTCGAATGTGCCGGGTGTCATGATCCGGTGCGGCTGGCAAAAATCGAGAAGGTCGAAGACGTGCCCCGGCTGGATCGCAATCAGCCGGATTTCGTGCTTCTGGCGGCCCCCGAGGGTGAGCGCGAATTGAGCAAGCTCAATACCGTGCCGTTTTCGCATGTCGGTCATGAAGGATTTCTCGATGATTGCCGGACATGTCATCATCTGACCCTTAAAGCCTGCAATGAATGTCATAACCTGACCGGATCGGAAGATGCCAATGGTGTCGGGCTGCAGCAGGCCTTTCACCTGCTGGCTTCCAAGAGCAGTTGTATCGGGTGTCATGATGATGAAAAGACGGCGTTTGAGTGCGGCGGCTGTCATCGGTTTATGCAGCAGCGGACAGTGTCGGAACGGGCCTGTCGGATTTGCCATTCGGGACCGGCGCCGGAACGGCTGGAGGCGGTGGGGTCACGGTATACGTCACTTGAGCAGTTCAAGCCGTCGCGCTCGGAATATCGCCTGAGTTTCTCGAAATCGGAGATTCCGGATACAGTGTGGATTTCGGTTCTGGAGGATCAATATGAACCGGCTCTGCTGCCGCATCGTAAGATAATTGACGCCATGCTGACAGTAATGCAGGACAACAAAGTCGCGAACCATTTTCATGCCACCGAAGATATTGTCTGCCAGGGTTGTCATCATCACAGCCCGATCGGCACCCGGCCGCCGTTGTGCGAAAACTGCCACGGTGAGCCGTTTGATTCCGACGAATTGCATAAACCGGGATTGTATGGTGCTTATCATCGGCAGTGTATCGGCTGTCATGAATCGATGAAGATCAGCAAACCGCAGGAGTGTACGGTTTGTCATGCGCGCAAGAGCGGAGCATAATCAAAGCCGGCGGCAGGTCGGATGAGGATACAGTGAAATGAGTACATCACGGCGCAAATTTCTAAAATGGGTGGCCGGGGCCGGCGCGGCGGTATCGCTGGCATCGAAGGTCTCGGGACACGATCACTTCACCGGGTATCCGGAAAGTTACGGAGTATTGCATGATACGACCCTGTGCATCGGGTGTCGCCGTTGCGAGGAAGCCTGCAATACGGTTAATGATCTGCCTCAGCCGGAGACGCCGTTTGATGATCTGACGGTGCTTGCGAACAAGCGGCGGACGACCGATAAGAGTTACACGGTGGTCAACAAGTATGAACCGGAGGCCGGACCGCGTTCGCCGGTTTTCCGCAAGAATCAGTGCAATCATTGCCAGGAGCCGGCCTGCGCGTCGTCGTGTTTTGTCGGGGCTTTCACCAAGACGCCCGAGGGCGCGGTGGTGTATGATGCCTCGGTGTGTGTCGGCTGCCGGTATTGCCTGATTGCCTGCCCCTTTGATATCCCGGCGTATGAATATGATAAGGCCTTTACCCCGCGAGTGATGAAGTGCACGATGTGCCATCCACGTATTGAGGACGGCAAGTTGCCGGGATGTGTGGAGGCCTGCCCGATGGAGGCACTGACGTTCGGCAAGCGCAGCGATTTGCTGCTGATTGCGCGGGATCGGATTCATAAATATCCGGACAAGTATATCAATCACATCTATGGTGAGCACGAGATGGGTGGCACCAGCTGGCTTTATATCACCGACACGCCGTTTGAGGAGGTCGGTATGCGCACCGATCTCGGAGTGATCCCGGCGCCGGAATTTACGTCCGGGGCGCTGGCGATGGTGCCGATTGTGATCGGTATGTGGCCGGTGGTGCTGGGTGGAATTTATGTGATGGCGCGCCGTAATGCCCGTATCGCGCACAGGGTACAGGTCGAAGCGGTCGAGGGCATGCGCCAGACCACACAGCAGGCGGCTGATGACAAGCTGGCCCAGGAAAAAGAGAAGATGAACAAGATGAAGGAGAAGGCGATCGAAACTGCGGTGAAAAAGGCCAAAGCCGATTTCGAAAAAGAACGTGGCGGTGAGGAAGGAGGCGGCAATGGCTAACGGAACCGAAGCAGTCAGGCGGCCGCTGATCAGCCCGTTTAATGTTTTCGCCCTAATCGTCCTGATCGTTGGAGCGGTGCTGACCTATCTGCGTTTTACCGGCGGTCTCGGTACTGTGACCAATCTGGATCATTCGAATCCGTGGGGAATCTGGATCGGGTTTGACCTTCTGACCGGTGTGGCGCTGGCAGCCGGCGGCTACGTGACCGCCGCGGCGGTGGAGTTGTTTGGCTTGAAGAAATTTCATGCCGCCGTGCGGCCGGCGATCCTGACGGGTTTTCTGGGGTATTCGCTGGTGGTCTTTGCGCTCTTGTTTGACGTCGGGCGGCCGTGGCGCCTGCCGTATCCGTTTTTTGTCAGCCAGGGCGTGACCTCGGTGATGTTCGAGGTAGGCGCCTGTGTGGCGTTGTATTTGACCGTGTTGTTTCTTGAATTTTCCCCGGCAGCGGCCGAATGGCTGGGTCTGAAAAAAGCACGGCGGCTGTTGATCAGTCTGACGATATTTTTGACGATTCTCGGGGTAATGCTATCGACGCTGCATCAATCCTCGCTGGGGGCAATGTTTTTGATTGCGCCATCGAAACTGCATCCACTCTGGTATTCACCATATTTACCGGTCTTTTTCTTCGTCTCGAGTATCGCGGCAGGGTTGTCGATGGTGTTGTTTGAGAACGGCCTGTCGTTCAAGTACTTCAGGGACAAGATGGATGAAGAACATATCAAATCGCGGGACTTGATTACCCATGGTTTCGGGCGGGCGGCCTCGCTGGTCCTGTTTGGATATTTCGCGATCAAGGTATTCGGGATTGCGATCGGCAACAACTGGCACTATTTGTTCACTGGCTATGGCGCCTGGTTTATGGTGGAGATAATCGGGTTTGTACTGATGCCGGCGTTTGCCTATGCTATCGGCGCCCGTGATCGCAATTTGAAACTGATCCGCTTTACGGCGCTCTGGACGGTTTTGGGGATCGTATTGAATCGCCTTAATGTGTCATGGTTTGCATTCAATTATCATCTGCCGGCGTCGGAACGGTATATGCCGCACTGGATGGAAATCGGGATAAGTGTGTTTATCGTGACAATCGGACTGCTGGTGTTCAGGTTCATTGTCACCAAAATGCCGATTTTGCATACGCATCCGAAGTTTCCGGAAGCGCATTAAAGAAAGGATAGATGGCTATGACTGAGACAATTCATACCCTGCAAGAATTCATGTTCCAGACCAAGGGCGTGGTCTATATCCTTTCAGCGGCGTATTTGATCAGTTTCACGTTGTTCTGGCGTTTTATGTTCGCCCGCGATAAAAAAGATGAGTAGATACATTCCTCTATAGAGTAGCAGAGAGAGGCGGATGAATTCTCAGTCTCTTTTAAACCGCCCGGCCTGATGCCCGGGCGGTTTTTTTGTGGGGTGTATTTTTGGAACAAAGGATCGGCGGGGCGGTGTTATAGTAGTACAGGTAATGGCAGCAGTTAAAGAAGATAGGCTGATATGGTCCATAAAACGCACAGACAACGAATAGTCATCATCGGCGGCGGCTTCGGAGGGTTATACGCCGCCAAGGAATTGGCCAAAGCCAATGCTCATATTACGCTGATTGACCGGCGGAATTTTCACCTGTTTCAGCCGTTACTCTACCAGGTGGCCACCGGCGGGTTGTCGCCGGGGGATATTGCGTCGCCGTTGCGGGCGATTCTTGCGAAAAGGAAAAACGTACGGGTCATGAAGGCTGAGGCGATTGATATTAACCCGGATAAGCGGTTGGTAGTGACGTCGGAAGGGATGGTTGAGTATGACCGCCTGATTGTAGCGGCGGGATCATCGCATCATTATTTCGGCAATGATCACTGGGCGGCGCATGCGCCCGGACTGAAGACCATTGAAGATGCAGTCGAGATACGGCGCCGTATTTTTGACGCCTTTGAAAAGGCGGAGACCGAGTCCGATGATGAAATGCGCCGGGCCTTAATGCGTTTTGTGATTGTCGGCGGCGGGCCGACCGGGGTGGAACTGGCCGGGGCGGTGGCCGAACTCGCTCATGAGACATTGAGGAATGATTTCCGCACTATTGATCCAGCCGATGCCGAGATATACCTGGTTGAGGCGGCCGATGATATCCTGGGGACGTATCCGGAAAAGCTGCAGCGGAAGGCCCGGGAAAGCCTGAAGCGGCTGGGCGTAATGGTCAAGACCGGGCATTTTGTGACCGGTATTGAAGATGCGACCGTATCCCTGGAATATGAAGGGGAGTCGTTTATGCTTGCGGCTGGGACAGT
>CAZGLR010000080.1:0-15798 GCA_964526635.1 uncultured Ignavibacteriales bacterium
GTATATCCCGACACTGCCGACAGCGGCTCGCGTTAATTTGACGTTGCATCCTCACCATCATTCATCTATGTTTGAGCAGATCTGAACTGGAGGGCCTATGCTCCGTTTCCTGACATCCGGTGAGTCGCATGGCCAGGCGCTGATTGGCCTGATTGAGTCGTTTCCGGCCGGGGTGAAAATATCTCTCCCGGGAATCAATCGTCATTTACACCGGCGCCAGCAGGGTTACGGTCGCGGCGCCCGGATGCGTATTGAAACCGATCGCGCCACAGTCCTCACCGGTGTTCGCAATGGCTATACGCTTGGTTCACCGATCGCCATCCGCATCACCAATCGCGACTGGCGTAACTGGAAGAAAATCATGGATCCATTCAAACCGGTAGCCAAAAAGCTTTCCGACCGGCAACATCGCCTGGCCCATGATGTCACCAAGCCACGGCCCGGTCATGCCGATCTCGCCGGCGCCATAAAGTATCATACTTACGATCTTCGGAATATCCTTGAACGCGCCTCGGCCCGCGAAACCGCCACCCGCGTTGCCTGCGGGGCGGTTGCCCGTCAGCTCCTGGAATATTTTGATATTCGCATTGCGTCGCATGTCATCAGTATCGGCAAGGCCTCCCTGCGCAAAAAAGTAAGTTTTGATACTATCGAAAAAGATGCCGATACCTCGCCCGTCCGCTGCGTTGATCACAACGCCGAGAAGCGCATGATCGATCAAATCAAACTGGCCCGGCGTAATCGCGACACGGTCGGTGGTGTCTTCGAAGTCCGTGCCACCGGCCTCCCGGTTGGCCTCGGTGATCATGCTCAGTGGTTCCATCGCCTCGATGCCGCCCTGGCCCAGGCAATCATGTCGATTCAATCAGTCAAGGGCGTTGAAATCGGCGACGGTTTCGCGGCCGCCCACCTGCCCGGTTCCAAAGTCCATGATGAAATTCAGCCCGATAACACCGACGACGCCATCCGGCGCAAGCATTTCGGTCGCAAATCCAATGTCGCCGGCGGGGTAGAGGGCGGCATCTCCAATGGCGAAGAAATTATCGTCAGAGGCGCCTGCAAACCTATCTCAACCCTGATGCAACCCCTCAATACGGTCGATATCGTAAATCGTGAAAAGGCCGAAGCCATGGTCGAACGATCCGATATCTGCGTTGTTCCCGCTGCGGCCATTGTGGGTGAAGCGATGGTGGCTATGGTCCTGGCCTCGGCTTTCACCGATAAATTCGGTCACGACAGCATCACCGATATCGAGGACAATTTCAATGCTTTCGTCCATCGCATGTTTTAACTTTGCGTCTATTCGTAAAATCGTACCAGGCGAAAATTAATTGACGATCCCCGCCCAATTCCCCTACCTTGAAACCGGTTAAGAATCTTCAAACCCCGGAGTTGCCCATGAAATACACTGCCTATAATTCATCATTTTTCGATATCACTGAACAGGCGGCGGTTGTCTTCTGTGAAGGCGATAGCGGCCGTAAGACTGAACTTTTGGAACAGCTCGATGTATTGACCGATGGCAAAATCGACGGTATGTTCGATTCCGGCGAATTCACCGGTGAGGCCGATTCGGCGATTATGATCCATAACATTCCCGAACTGTCGGCCGAGCGCGTGATTCTGGCCGGTATCGGTGAGGCCGGAAGTGATCCCGACCTCGATGCCTATCGCCGGGCCGCCGGCGTTGTCGCCCAGATAGCCGCCAAACATAAACTGGCTTCAGTTGCGTTTTTTTACAATGGCAAGGCTGTGGCTGACGTCAGCCAGGCTATCGTTGAAGGTATGGCCCTCGGGAGCTATAAATTCACCGTCTACAAGTCAAATCAAAATGCCAAATCAGATGCGCTCAATGCGGTTGCTGTCGTGACCCCGAATCGCAGCGCCCGGCGGCAGGCGCAAAACGGCCTCGAACGCGGTGAAATAACCGCTTGGGCGGCTATCACCGCTCGCGATCTGGGCAGCACCCCGGCCAATGATCTCTATCCCGAATCCTATGCCAAAGAAGCCCAGAAGCTGGCGAAGGAATCCGGAGTCAAATGCACTGTCTTTGGATTGAATGAAATCAAAAAGGAAAAGATGGCCGCTATCGAGGCCGTCGGACGCGGTTCCGAACGCCCGCCGCGTTTTGTCATCCTTGAGTACAAGGGCAAGGGCAAGGGCGCCCCGATCGTCCTCGTCGGCAAGGGGATTACTTTCGATACCGGCGGTTTGTCGCTGAAACCGGCGGCCGGAATGATCGAAATGAAAAATGATATGCTGGGATCGGCAGTGGTTCTGGCGACCATCTGCGCCTGCGCTAAACTCAAAGTAAAACAGAATATCGTCGGGCTTATGCCCCTGGCTGAAAATATGCCCTCGGGCCGCGCCACGCGCCCCAGCGATATTATCGGATCGCGGGCCGGCCTGACTATCGAAGTTATTAATACCGATGCCGAAGGCCGTCTGGTGCTGGCTGATGCCCTCGATTATGCCGATACCTTCAAGCCCCAGGCCGTCATCGATATCGCGACCCTGACCGGTGCGGCGATCTATATTCTCGGATACTCGGGCGCACCGTTTACCGCCACCAATGATACTTTGGCCGAGGGATTATCACGTTCCGCTGATACGACCGGGGAGAAGGTCTGGCGGTTGCCGCTGTGGCCGGAGTTTGCCGATTTAATGAAATCCCCGGTGGCTGATATTAAAAACTCGGCCGGGAAGACCGCCGGGACACTGGCGGCGGCATCGTTTCTCAAAGCCTTCACTAAGGACTGGCCCTGGATGCACATTGACATCGCCTATTGCGACATGGAACCCTCGGGTAAGCCCTACGTCCCCAAAGGTGTCACCGGTTTTGGCGCCCGGCTATTGATTGATGTCCTGCGCAACTGGAAAAGACCACAGTGATAAGACAAAAAAAGGCCCCGGTTTGGCGGGGCCTTTTTACCAACCACAATTTTATTCTACAACCGCTTCCGCAAATCTGCCAGTTCGCCGGATTCAAGAACCATGTTGATCGGACGGCGACTCTTGAAATGCATATTATACAGGTATAACAACTCTGACCGATACGGATACGCGTTTAACTCGCGCACGGTTACCCCCATCTCCTCCAGCTCATCGGGACAGATAGCGTAATGATGCGATGGAAATCCCCTGGTCAGACGTGTTGACAGCGCCGGTTCGTTGTCTTCCAGGCTGTCATTGAAATTATCATTATCTATAAACGACGTCTCGAGCTTGCCTTCCAGAAGACGGCGACAATATGTCTCGGCGGCGGCCAGGTAACTCTCAGCCGTGGCCACCAGGCGACTGTCGATATCCGCGAGGGGTGTGCGGAGGGTTTGGGCGGCATAGGCCGTGATCAGATCGAGCGCCTTGCCCCGCGATATGTTTGCAGAATCCATGATGTCGTCAATCTGCCGGACCAACGGCGGCAGGGCGGGCGCGATCGTTGCGCCATGGGCCCGGACTATCTCCAGACAGGAGATTGCACCACCGCTTGAACCGGGGGCCATCAGCAGCGAATCGAGCGGACCGACCGCGGCATCCGGCGGCATAAACAACTCATCAGCCGCGACCGCAAACAACGTGGCTGCTGTCTGGACGCTGTCCGGAATAACCACGCGCAACCGCCGACAGCGCGAGCGTAAAAATCTCAGTAAGCGATATGCGGCGTGAATGGAACCACCGCCCGAATCGAGCCAAATGTCGATTTCCGTCTTTTCCGGCGGGGCATCGATTTTCTCGAGGTGTTCCCTGAGCGAATGCAGAAAAGTCGTGTTAATCGATTCGCCTGATTTTGGAGTGGGCCCGGCCCGGTGACCATGAAGCAGAGCCAGCACATACCGCGTAGAACTCGGTGAGGGTGCCCCGGCCGGCCGGGGCTGTTCCTTAGTCTGACCCGATTCTATCTTCAATTTGCTTTCGTCGGCCACGCAGATGCTCCATTAGCGGTAAAGTCCGTTGTGGTGCTATTTTGACCAGGTTGGATTACTGTGGGAGCCTGCTCCCGTCAACGGCGTCAGACGATCGCCATTGATATCAATCGTGTAGATGATACCATCGGCGGTAGCAAAGGTCAGCCATTTGGAGTCGGGTGACCAACTGACCGGATCACCGGTTAATTGCTGAGTTACCGAGGGCGCAAAAATCAGCCGCTTCTGCGACAGATCACGGCTGAATATATAAACTCCCTGCTTGCGCATATCAGTCGAGACACAGGCCAGCCACTGGCCATCGGGCGACCACGTCGGTGCAAACATCTTCTCGAGCCCCGGCGATGGTTTGCGCAGCTCGGTTTCCGCCATCATAATATCGGCTATTGGTATGACTTTGATCCCGAAATTGGAAAACTGGTACTTTTCAGGATCAGGCTGATAATTGATGACATATGCCAGCAATGTGCCATCGGGCGTAACTGTTGGCAACATCATCGACGTACTCATCTGCCGATGATCCTTGCGCAAATGCTCGACTTCCCCGGTATATACATCGAGTCTGGCGGCCTGGAACGACGGCACAATGTAATCTACCTCATTGGCGAAAATGTCATTATGAAAATAGATATAGCGACCGTCGGGTGACCATTCGGGTTGATACGCTCCAAGGGTATAGGTGGCGCGGCGCCACCAGTTTGACTTGATCCCGATCGAGTCGACATCGGCATAAAAGATGTCGTGTAACAGATGAACACCGCCCTCACCGGTCGGCAGATTATTAGCATCCTTGCCTTCCCGGGAGAAAGCGATGACCTTATTATCCGGGGAGAAAGATAACCGGCCCCGGGCGTTTTTAATCTCGGTGACCATCTGACGGCGCTTGCCGTCGGTGTCCATCATCCACACGTCGCCGTCGCTGAGAAACGCGATTTTTCCCGGCGGCCTGCTGCCGACATCGATCTTTGCTGCTTGATCGGGATTGGTCTGGGCCGGAGTAGTAACATCGGCCCAGACAAGACCTGCTAATAGACCGCTAATGCCCAGCACTACGATGAGGGAACGGTAAACCATTGCGCGCATATCTTGAGTGTCCTCTCTGGTTGATGAGCCGTTACTCGTGATAACAGGCGGTCAATATAATCCCTCAGTCGCGGGCAGGCAAGACTCTACCAGTTGAAATACCGCTTCAGGCCGAATTGACCGCGAATACCTGAAAAATCCAGTTCAACACGTTCACCGGTGTCAGGCACAGTAACGACGTTCTCGTGGTTTAGATCATTATACCATTTCATTTTGCTAAAGTTCAGGTATTGGTAGCGCGCACCGCCCTCAACCACAAGACCAAAAAGCCCAATCGGATATTCAGCAGCCAGACCAAGCGCAAAACCCGGGGCCGAACCCGTCAGCTTTCCGGCAAGTTCATCGGTCTGAGAGAGATAGAGATTTGTCGCAGCAAAACCGTCCCAGAGTTCCCAATTGGCAAAATAGTACCCGATATTGCCTTGTACCTTAAATGCCAGGCCATTGAGCTGGCCCTCAGGGGTCGGGGCGTTCAGTAAATAGTAATCGAGGGATCCTGAGAAGCCATAGACCTGTACTTCTGACCTGAGGGCGAAGTCTTCCTGGGTCCCGCTCGGACTATCGTGATTTACCAGCGACAGTGAAAAATCACCGGTGGTGCTGGAGCCCATCTGGAGCCAGTACGAGAAGCCGATAGTCGCGGCGATCTTCGGCGTCGTCATCAAACCGAAACCAGCATGAAACTCCTTGCTCCGGTAAATGCCTTCAACCGGCACAGCAGTGACGTCACCGCTGATCCAGGGCGAAATTCCCTGGGCGAATTTGTTGTAATCGGAATCCTCCGATAACAAACCATATGATCCTTGAAGCACGATAAATCCGACTTTGGTTTGGTGCTTCTTTTCGGTCTTTTCCAGATACTTGGCAATTAGTTCTTCCTCGGTCTGAGCCAGGGCCGGAACGACCAGAAGGAAAGAGAGTAAAGCCACGGTCATAACGGTCAACATGGAGCGCATAGTTCCTCCTAAGAAATTGTACCTTGGTCTATTATCGGTCAACAATTGGGGGTTCTTAAGGTTGAATTCGGAATCAGCCTTTTTTTTGGATTGTCCGGGAAGAATAAAAAAAAGGCCGCCGGACTGATCCGGCGGCCTGATATTTCGAACTCAATGGTGCTTAGGAGTCAGAACCATTGTCTCTCGGCTTCATGCTGAAGTCCAGTTTAGCCAGCTGCTCATACACATGGAATCGCAGCGAAACATCCTGCTGGGCCAGTTCAGCCAGTTTGTCAGCACGATCACGATCAATACCGCGCAGGCTCCGCCAGCGATTCTCACCTCCGGCATATTCTTCGTAAGTAATTGACGGTGGTTTGGAATCAAGCTGCAACGGGTTCTTGCCCTCGGCAATCAGATCAGGATTGAAGCGGACCAGCGGCCAGTGACCCGATTTCACCGCCTTATCCTGCTCGACAAAACCGTTGGCCATATCAATACCATGAGCGATACAATGGCTGTAAGCGATAATCAACGACGGTCCATCGAAGGCTTCAGCTTCCATGAAGGCCTTAACCACCTGATTCTGGCTGGAGCCCATCGCGACGCGGGCGACATAGACGTTGCCATAGGCCATAGCCATCATCGCCAGGTCTTTCTTTGGCAGCGGCTTGCCGGCGAAGGCAAACTTGGCCGTGGCGCCGCGCGGAGTGGATTTGGACATCTGCCCGCCGGTGTTGGAATATACTTCTGTATCCAGTACCAGCAGGTTGACATTCTTGCCCGACGCGATTACGTGATCGAGACCACCATAGCCGATGTCATATGCCCAGCCGTCGCCACCGACACCCCAGACAGATTTATTCACCAGGTAATCGACAACGTCCAGAAGGCGTTTGGCTTCCATGTTGTCATTCGATTTCAGCTTGTTCTTGAGCACCTCGATGCGTGCCCGCTGCTCCTCGATCACCACCGGATTGGACTGATCGGCATTCTTGATTTCCTCATAGTCATCCGGTGAAACCCGATGCAGCAGTTCCAGGGCATATTCCTGGAGTTTGTCGACAGTCAACCGCATCCCCATCGCGAACTCGGCGGCATCTTCAAAGAGCGAGTTGGACCACGACGGCCCGCGGCCGTCGGCGCGCTTTGTAAACGGCGTCGTTGGCAGGTTACCGCCGTAAATCGATGAACACCCCGTGGCGTTGCCGATCAGCGCGCGATCACCGAAAAGCTGCGTCAGCAGCTTGACATACGGCGTTTCACCGCAACCGGAACAAGCGCCGGAGAATTCAAACAACGGACGGATAAACTGACTGCCCTTGACTGTACCGATATTGAACAGCGACGGATCCGTTTCCGGCAGCTTCTGGAAAAATGCGAAATTCTCAGCTTCGCTATCGCGCAACGACGCCTGCGGCGCCATATTGATAGCTTTCTTGCCGGTCTTTTCCTTTTTGTCTTCATAGGCCGGGCAGACCTGAACACATGCCGTACAGCCGGTACAATCCTCGGGAGCGACCTGCAGGGTGTATTTTAAGCCCTTGAATTTCGGACCGGTGGCGTCGAATGACTGGAAGTTCGAGGGTGCGCCATCCAGGTACTTCGGATCATACGCCTTCTGCAGAATCGACGCATGCGGACACACCAGCACACACTGACCGCACTGAATACAGATTTCAGGCTCCCAGACCGGGATTTCCACGGCAATGTTACGCTTCTCATACTGGGTGGTACCGGTCATGTAGGTGCCGTCTTCCGGAAACGCCGACACCGGCAGATCATCGCCGCGGCCGGCAATAATCTCGGCGGTGACATTCTTTACAAAATCCGGAGCGTTTGCCGGGACAATCGGCGGCTTAGTAATATGGCTGGTGACTTCCTTCGGATAATCGACCTTGTAGATTTCCTTGCGGGCGGCATCGACCGCGGCATAGTTCATATTGACGACTTTTTCGCCCTTGACGCCGTAGGTCTTTTTAATCGCTTTCTTGATTTCTGAAACCGACTGCTCATCGGGGAGAATCTTCGAGATCAGGAAGAACGCCGTCTGCATAATCATGTTGATGCGAGCCCCGAGACCGAGTTTGATACCCAGGTCGATGGCATCGATCACGTAAAATTTAACTTCTTTTTCAATTATCTGCTTCTGCACTTCCTGCGGTATATGGTTCCAGACCTCGTTGGCCGGGAATGGGCTGTTGAGCAGGAAGGTGCCGCCCTTAAGAAGGCTGGATAACATGTCATACTTTTCCAGGAACGAAAAATTATGACACGCGACCAGATTGGCGGTCGAGATCAGATATGGGCTCTGAATCGGCTTCTTGCTGAAACGGACGTGCGAGACCGTTATGGCGCCGGCTTTCTTCGAGTCATACACGAAATAACCCTGCGCATAATTATCCGTATTCTCACCGATAATTTTGATCGTGTTCTTGTTGGCGCCGACGGTACCATCGGCTCCCAGACCATAGAACAACGCCCGATAAACATCATCACCTTCGGTACTGAACGATTTATCCGATTTCAGGCTGGTGAAAGTGACATCATCGACAATCGAGCAGGTGAAATGGTTCTTCGGTTTGTTTTCACTCAAATTGTCGAACACGGCTTTGGCGTCGGCCGGAGTAAAATCCTTGGACCCAAGACCATAGCGGCCGCCGACCACATTCGGCAGGTTTTCAAAGGGCAGGTTGCCATTCTGCTGGGCTTCACGCAGCGCGCTTTGAATGTCTGTGTACATCGGCTCGCCGAGCGATCCCGGTTCTTTGGTCCGGTCGAGGACAGCGATATTTTTGACTGTCTTTGGCAGGGTGTTAACAAAGGCCTCGCCATCGAACGGGCGATACAACCTGACTTTAATGACCCCGACTTTTTCGCCGGCTTTGGTCAGGTAGTTGACTGTTTCGTGTACACATTCGGCGCCGGAACCCATAATCACGACAACGCGATCGGCATCGGGGGCACCATAGTAGTCGAACAGGTGATACTGGCGGCCGGTCAGTTTGGCGAATTGATCCATGATTTTCTGCACAATTTGCGGAGCCGCAAAATAATACTTGTTGACCGTTTCCCGCGACTGGAAAAAGACGTCAGGATTCTGCGACGTTCCCTTGATCGTCGGCCGGTCGGGACTGAGGGCCCGGCGACGGTGGGCGGCGACCAGATCATCGCGAATCATGGCTTTCATTACGTCTTTCGGGATGGCCGTGATCTTGGCGACTTCATGCGAGGTGCGGAAACCATCAAACGCATGAACCAGGGGAATACGGCTCTCCAGCGTGGCCGCCTGGCCGATCAAAGTCATATCGGCGGCTTCCTGGACCGAACCTGACAGCAGCAAACCGAAGCCGGTCGAACGGACGGCCATGATATCACTATGGTCGCCGAAAATCGACAGGGCGTGGGTGGCTACCGCGCGGGCGGATACGTTAAACAAGGTCGGGGTCAATTCACCGGCAATCTTGAACATGTTCGGGACCATCAGCAGAAGTCCCTGTGAGGCCGTAAAAGTGGTTGACAGGGAACCGCTGGTCACGGCGCCGTGGACAGCCCCGGCTGCGCCGGCTTCCGACTGCATTTCCACAACGTGGGGGATAGTACCCCAGATATTTGTTTCACCCCGGGCCGATTTCTCATCGGCCACCTCACCCATGACGGATGACGGCGTAATCGGGTAAATAGCGATAACTTCATTCACAGCGTGGGCGACGTCGGCAACGGCGGTGTTACCATCGATGGTAATCATCTGGCCGTTAGATGCACTTTTTTTTGCCTCTTTCGCCGCGTCTGTTGCATTCGTGGCTGTGGCGCTTTTCATTTTACCTCTCTCCTTCGAGTGTATCTTAAACTGCGGCTCCTCGGGAATTATCTTCACTTTGGAGGTACCGAAGTCTTTTTACAAATTTTGCCTTGCTTTTCTCCAGTTACACCCGGGCCGGTGTGATTTTTTTCTGAGCCTGGTATTTGCCCTTCTTATCGGCATATGAAATTTTACATTCTTCATCGGCCTCAAAAAAGATCAACTGCGCAATACCTTCGTTGGAATAAATGCGGACCGGCAAGGGGTTGGTATTGGAGATCGAAACGGTGGCGTATCCCTCCCACTCGGGCTCAAACGGCGTCACATTGATGATAACCCCGCAACGAGCATAGGTGGATTTACCCTGACAAATTGTCAACACCGAGCGCGGAATCTTAAAATATTCCACTGTCCTGCCCAGAGCCACCGAATGCGGCGGCAGCAAAATGACCTTGCCTGTCACCGGTACGACTGTCCGGTCATCGGCCTTCTTGGGATCGATGACACTGCCGCCATAACCGGTGAAAACGGTAAACTCATTGGCAATACGGATATCATAACCGTATGAGGATAGCCCATACGAAATACCCGTGCGGACTTGTCGGGGAGAAAAGGGCCGAATCATATCATGATTCCGCGCCATCTTCGCTATCCATGTATCCGGCTTGATCGCCATCGGCTCCTACACCAGTCTCCAATACACAAGTATGCTTCCCGAGTGAATCGATATTCTACGGCAAATGCCGACAAATGTCAAATCATCTCGCAGACGCCGTTATCCTTCTTCCAGCTCAATAAATCGGCAACAGTATGCTCGCCGAAAACATCAAGCAGGGCATCCTGCGCCTTAATCATAAGGAGTTTCAGCGGGCACTGATCGCGATCACATAAATCGGGAGCCTGTAAACACTTGGCGATGTAATACGGGCCATGAATGTTTTCCACGATCTCCCTGATGGTAACATCATCAGCCTTCCGTGCCATGGAAAAGCCGCCCTTGACCCCGCGATGCGAACGGATCAATCCCGATTTTGATAGAGACTGAAAAATCTTGGCCAGGAATTTCTCCGGAACCTGTTGATGTTCAGAGATTTCAGACAACGGTGTAATTGTTCCCTCAGGTTGCTCCGCCAAATATAATACACCGAAAATCCCATATGATTCAGCTTTGGTAAACTGCATAATATCCACCATGGCTATGGCCTCATGATTGAGGCTCTTTACACATTGTGGAAAATAAGACCTTTTTTTTGCTGAGTCAATGAATTTGTGCATTTTTTCACTAATTAACAGATTTATCATACAAAAATTATTGTCCAGATTTCGTATAGATTATGATGTAACTTATTGATATATAGAGAAGTTTATTATGGCGACAGAACTCCATTTATTATTTTTGCCGGTTGCCAAGATTAACCCAACTTGACTTGAATCGACTCAAACTGCTATATTCTTACAAGATAGGAGAGACACACATGTCAGACTATTTCGGGCAGGGAAAACTCGAATCGTATATCTCGCGCGAAGCCTATGCGTCCGATGGCTCTATTTACCGGATTATGCCCGAAAAAGTCTTTTGTCCGACCTCCGAAGAGCAGGCTGTCTCCATTGTCCTTGACGCCCTCGCCAACGGTAAAACCATCACCCCGCGCGGGGGCGGTACCGGCCTGGCCGGTGGCGCAATTGGCGGCGGTTACATCATCGACTGCTCCCGCCTGACGGCTATCAAAAATATCGACATCGATAAAAAAACCGTCTCCTGCCAGCCCGGGATAATCTACCGTGATCTGAATCTGGCGCTGAAAGAGAAGGGATTGTTTTTTCCCCCCGACCCCTCGTCGGGGGATAGCTGCCAGATCGGCGGGATGCTGGCCAATAATTCCTCCGGGCCGCGCTCGGTCAAATACGGCCTGACTTCGGCCTATGTGGAAGAGTTGACGATTGTCACTAAGGACGGCACCCCGCTGACTCTGCGCAAACTTCCCCTCGGTGAAAAATCTACCGATGAATTTCTTGATTCACATCCGGAATACCGGACAGTCCTCCAATCATTGCAACAGAACTCGGAACTTATTAGAAGCAGCTGGCCCAAAGTGAAGAAAAACTCAGCCGGGTACAATCTGCTTCAGGTTGCAGGTGATCTTGAACAGGGGATATTCAATTTGCCCGCCCTGTATGTCGGTTCAGAGGGCACTCTCGGACTTTTCTTGTCGGTTACCCTTAGTCTGCTGCCGCTTCCGGGTAAAGCACTCAGTTATCGCCTCTTTTTCGATTCACTCGAGGCTGCCGGCGACGCTGTCGCGCCGCTTCTGGCCACCGGTCCCAGTGCCCTGGAGATTGTCGATGGCGCCACCCTGGGACTCATCGGTCGAGATAAATATCAAATTCCACAAACAGTAGAAGCAATGCTGCTGCTGGAATACGACGATGATCATGACCGTCATCGCAGCGAAGTCGAAAAACTGGCCCTCCGCCTGACTATGACCGGCCCGCCCGAGGAAGCCGCCGATGAAAAGCAGCGCCAGTCATTGTGGGCGGCCCGCAAGGCGGTCGTGCCTACCCTGTATAAACACCATGCCACCAAACGGCCCTTTGGTTTTATAGAAGACGCTTCCATCCCGGTTGACCGCCTTACCGAATTCATTGCATGGACCCGGCAGCGGCTCCAGAAGGAAAATCTCATCTTCGGGATGGTTGGTCATATTGGCGATGGTAATCTTCACATCCGGCCGCTGCTCGATATGAAAATCAAGGCCGAATTCGAACTGACAAAGCGCCTTTACGACGAAGTCTATGAAAAGATCTTCGAACTGGGCGGATCCAGTACAGCTGAGCATGCCGATGGCCGCCTGCGGGCTCCGGTCCTGCGGCGCCTCTATGGCGACGAGATTGTTGCGATATTTACTGCTATCAAAGAAACGCTCGATCCTGAGTATCGCTTTAATCCCGATGTTATCTTGTCATCGCGATTGTTTACCGATGATCTCGATTTCAAAAAACTCGAGCTGTTCTGCGCCGCCTGCGGCAAATGCAATGGTTATTGTCCGGCTTTCGAAGTTTTTCGCCGTGAGGATATGTCGCCTCGGGGATGGCTCCGTATGCTGCATCAGGGGAATGTCGACGACAAAGAACTGGATCAATTCTATCAATATTGCGTCAACTGCAAAAACTGTACGACTGTCTGTCCGGCCGGTGTGGACATCGCCGGGGAGATTCTCAAGTTCAAAGCAACCCACCCGCACAAAAACGCCGGGCGTGTTATCTCTGTCTTCGATCGCAAGGGTTTGTTCTCGTTTTTTCTTAAGACCGGGTCAATAATGTATCCGTTGACCGATTCAACACTTGGTCGCAAATTCGCGGCATTAGTTGGCGGCCGTACGTTTGGAATTGACGATCAGGCAGTTTTTCCCAAACCTGCTTTCAAATCATTGCGTGAACGGCATCCCGATCTCTGCAGATCGAATGGTGTAGTGGCGCTGTTTCACGGCTGCGCCGACAATTACTTCGATACCACCGCCGGCGACGCCCTGATTGAAGTCTTCGATCATTATGGCTGGGATCTGGCCATGCCGGAACAAACCTGCTGCGGGCTGCCGATGGAAGTCTATGGCCACCGCGACAATCTCATCGAAAAAGCCAAACTTAATATCGATTCGCTGCTGCCTTTCGAAGTTGTTGTCTTCACCTGTGCTTCCTGTCTGCATCGGTTGGCCGATTATCATGAGTTGTTCGACGACGGCAGCGAGTATCATCAGAAGGCACTCGCACTCAAAGACAGGATGTATGATCTAAGCCAGTTTTTGCTTGATAAAAACATCGACGTACCTCATTATAAAGAAAGCGGCAGACTTCGCGTCTCTTATCATCATCCCTGTCATTTGCGGGCGTCGCGGCTGGAATCATATCCGGTTGAATTGATTCAACGCATCACGGGCATCACACTCCTGCATCCGGATCGCGCCGGCCGCTGCTGCGGGCAGGCGGGATCATTCGGCTATACGCATTATCAAGAGGGCCAGGCGGCCTTTGCCGCCAAGAAGGCCGAATACGATCGTATGAATGTCGACATTATCTTCAGCAGTTGCCCGTCGTGTATAGCCAAAGTCCAGAAAGAAATGGGACCCTCGGTACGCGTCTGCCACCCGATAGAAATTATCGCCGATATTTTAGCCGGGAGGCGATTATATGACAAACGAGAATAATGCGCGCGGATTAACTATTGTATATACGGGCCACGGCAAAGGCAAGACCACAGCGGCTTTGGGTTTATGCCTGCGGGCGGCCGGTCACGGGAACAAATGCATCATTCTCCAGTTTATCAAGAGTAACTGGCCCTATGGCGAGCTCGAGACAATCCGACCGCTCTTTCCGGAAATCACCATGGAGCAGCTTGGTTTGGGGTGTGTCGGCATTCTCGATGATGATCGTCCCAAAGAAGAACATCGCCAGGCGGCCGTGTCCGGTCTGCAACGAGCGAGGCAGGTGATTGCCGGTGGACGATGGCATCTGGTCGTACTGGATGAGATCTTTATCGCCGTGCAGCTTGGGTTTCTTTCAACCAGGGATATCCTGGACCTGATCGATATCAAACCGGATGAAACAACCCTGGTGCTGACTGGCCGCGATGCTGATGAGGAAATTATTCAACGAGCCGACACGGTCACATCCATGACCGAAGTCAAGCATCATTTTCAACAGGGTATTGTATCCGTGAAAGGAATCGACCATTAGTGGCTGACGCTAAACCAGCATCATCGCTCTATGAACGGGCTTCCCGGGAGGCGCTCAGGGTTGCTGTCACCGGCGGCAGTGGGTTTATCGGTACGTATATTGTCCTGAATCTGCTGCAACTGGGACATCACGTTCATTTGCTGGTTCATTCCTCCGATCCGGATTATGTCTCGGTGCGTGGCCGGGTCCAGACCTTCACGGGCGGGGTAAACGATGTCGAGGCGCTGGATGCCTGCTTTGAGGGCTGCGATGCCGTCTATCATCTGGTCGGTATCATCGCCGAAACGAAGCACAAGACATTTCAAGAGACCGTAGTTAAGGGCAGCCAAAAGGTTGCCGCGGCCGCCAAGCGAGCCGGGGTTGGAAAGCTCATCTACCTTTCGGCCATTGGCGCTTCGCCCAATGCCGCGTCACGCTATTTTACGACAAAACACATCGCCGAAGAGACTACTATCGCGACCGGACTCGACTATACCATTTTTCGACCGTCGATCGTCTATGGCGCCCGCGATCAGTTTGTCAATAAACTGGCCAGGATAATTAAATTATCACCGGTGGTACCGGTGTTCGGCGACGGCCGCTTCAAATTGCAGCCGGTCTATGTCGAGGAACTGGCGGCCCTGATGATCGAAGCACTGAGGTTTCCGGCATCGAAAAATAAGATATATGAAATCGGCGGACCCGATCAATTGACTTATCTGGAAATCATTGATATCATCAAAAGAACTTTGAATGTCAGGCGGGGGAACATTCATCTCCCGATTCCGTTTATGCGAATGATTGCCTCGGTGATGGAGAAAGTCGTCAAGCCGGCTCCGATAACAGTCGACCAGTTGAATATGCTGCAAGCCGGATCGACTTGCGACCACACGATTGTAGAAAGAGAATTCGGTGTACGATTTACACCATTTGAAGAACAACTGCAAAAATATCTGGGGAACTACCATGGCTGAAACAAAAGAATATGACATCATCATCGTCGGCGGCGGCCCCGGTGGCCTCACGGCCGGACTCTATGGCGCCCGCGCCAATCTGAAAACTGTTGTTATCGAAAAATACCTTCCCGGCGGCCAGATCGCCAATACCGAAGAAGTGGAAGATTATCCCGGCTTTGACTTGATAAGCGGTGCGGAACTGGCTATGAAAATGGCCGACCATGCCAAAAAATTCGGCCTGGAAATTATCTCCGATGAAGTCACCGAAGTCCACTCCGAGGGTGAATACAAGAAAGTCGCTGTCGGCGCCAGCGGAACCCGCTATGTCGGCAAAACCATGATCCTCTCAACCGGCGGATCACCGGTGCTGTTGGACGTCCCTGGCGAAA
>CAZGLR010000081.1:0-15739 GCA_964526635.1 uncultured Ignavibacteriales bacterium
GGGGGGAATCGAACCCCAAAAACGTGATACAGGTCAACCACTTATAACATCGCGTGACGAAATCGTGACGTCTTTTTCTCGCCTAATCCATCATTTTTATCGTAACCCGTGATAATTTTGCTACTTAATCCCTTTATTCTTACAGTCCTGATATGTGCTGTCATTACGCTCATACGTATTAGTCCTTCAATAAAATATTTATATCAATAGTTATGTGGTAGAGACTATATATTGATTTCAGGTTTGAATCTGCCAATGCTGATTCCTCTACGAACCAGTTATTTGACTTTTTATTGAGTAGCCGATTGCTTTATATCCGGTTAGTCTTTTATTAAACATACGAAAAAGCACAGGAACCTGCCTATCAACAAAGTCATAAACCCGTACCTCGCGTTTATTATCATGTAAACGATGTAAGCGCCCGACATACTGCTGCAGTGTTCCACGCCAGGAAATCGGCATCGCCAAGAACAAAGTGTCCAGGCGAGCGTCATCAAACCCCTCACCAATATGCCTGCCGGTAGCCAAAATGATTCGTTCTTCATTATCGGGAATTGACCTAAGTTGATCCAGGACAGCCTCCCGTTGCCTCTTTCCCATGCCACCCTTTAAGATCACAAGGTTCTTTGCAGACGCTCCCAGCATTTCAGATAAAATCTTGAGGTGTTCGGTTCTTTCCGTCAGTACCAGTGGAGACCGACCATCGGCAAGAGCAGCAAGAATTTCTTGAGTAATTTGAATGTTTCTTTCGCGATTATTGATAAGCGCGGAATACAATTCCTGAATTGTTGGCTCTGTCGTTTTATCTGGAATTTTAAAGCAGGTATCTTTAAAAAGTACAACATGTTTGAATGGACGTTCTATCGCTACAATTTTGCTGTCAATTATCGCCCGGATTGGTCCACACTGCATTATGATAATAGGGTGATGCCCGTCTCTCCTTATCGGGGTAGCGGTCAGACCAAGAATATATCGAGCTTTTACCTGCTTGAGAACTTGTTCAAAACTGAAGGCTGATATATGGTGGCACTCATCAATTATGACATGTCCATAGTCAGTCACAAAATTCTGAACCTCGCCCTTTCGCTGAAGACTCTGAATAACGGCAATATCAATTTTGCCAGTTAATTTCTTCTTCCCGCCCCCATACATCCCTATGTCTTTGAGTGGAATATCCAGAAAAATACTAAGCCTTTCCCTCCATTGATCCATCAGTATTCTCCGATGTACGAGAATCAATGTGTTAATTTTTCGTTGAGCGATCAGCCATGAGGCAATGACAGTCTTGCCAAATCCAGTAGGAGCCACCAATACACCATTGTCATTCTCAAGCATTTTTGAAGCGGCGCCATGCTGCATGTCTTGTAATTTACCCTCAAATGATACATCAATCGTTTTTCCTTGAAATCGCTTATCTTCCAGCTTAGTTTCTATGTTTAAGGAATTAAGAAGGCTCCTGATTTCATCGAGGCAACCTCTTGGAAGACCAATATGTTTCGGGAATTCTTCTGCACAATAAATTATACGAGGTTTTCCATATGTAGAAAGACGCATGGCCTGAGCACGATAAAATTCCGGATTCTGAAAAGCTGCCAGCCGCACTAATCGGCTAATTAACTGTGAAGATAGCTTTTCTTTCTCAATAAACAGCAGATTGCCACAGACAATTGAAATGCTTTTAGGAAAGGGTCCCTTAAGCTCCAACTCAGGTAATTGCTTTGAAGGTGGGAGTGTCCAGGGATCATCTTGAGCGAGATCGTCATATTTTACGGCTCGAACACCAATCACCGAGTCTGATCTTTCGGCATCTTTGACAATATGCCTAACCTCTGCAGGACTCATTTTCTTAATCGACGTCAGGAATTCCCATTGATCTGGATATGGCGTTAAATCGTCATCAAGAAATACAGTATTTCCTTTTTCTCGAGGTATCCTCTGAAGTGGCAAAGCTATCAAATTACCAAAGCCTCCCTTTGGCATGGTATCCTGACTTGGAAAGAAGCGATCGTATGAGTCGAGACCAATCTTATGTCTTTTTGATAGAGCATTTGTTAACACGGCACTTCCCAGTTTACGAGCCAATATGGCTGGTATTGCTTCAGAGAAGAACATCCATATATGGCCGCCTTGCCCAGAACGCGAACGTTCAAGTATTGCGGGAACATTCATTTCACGACAAGATTTTAGGAAAATCCTGACGTCATCCTGCCAACACTCTTTATCGAAATCTACCGCCAAAAAGAAACAGGTCTCATTGGTCAGTAGAGGATATATTCCAATAGTCTTTTTGCCGGAGAGATGTTTTTCGATTATCGAATTAGTAAGTGACAGATAATTGCTGTTAGGGCATTTTGAACACGGTTTTCGGCATAGTACCGGATCCCATTCATTGGCACAGGCCGGAGAATATCCGGACCTGCCTGATTTGTTTTCCCACCGGATAGCAAATACATCTTCTCGTCCTCGAAACAGATCCCGGAAAAGCAGAACCTTATCGATTTCCAAATTCGGTTCGATTTCAGCTTCTTCATTGGATACAGGCCTTTCGCCATCAGTTCCTCCCTGTAATTGCAGGGAAGATGCCGGCTTAATGGAAAAGAATTCAAGAATTTTCTTCAACCTGTTGTTTTCGATACGAAGGCGTTTGTTTTCGTCCTGCAGATCGCGCAACTTACGTAACAATTCTTTTTCGTTTTCATTCTGCATGAGTTTACCAGTCTCATTACTTCCAATTACTGTCAATCCATTTATATTTAAATGGCCCACCAAGCTCAGCCGCTTTAAGCGGTTTAAGCAAAAATCCTCCGAGTGCTTTTATTAGCTGTGGAAAATCGATATTAAAATCATCAAGATTATTCCGATTAATGAATGCTTTCCATTGATTATTCTTATCCGTGCTATTGGCGAATTCATCTGTTAGTGCAAGAGGTTTGTCTTTTGGAATCTGAGTACCTCTTTGTTTAAATGTTGCCTTTATAGCTTTGATGAGTGTATTACCGTCGAACGAAAAAGTTTTGGAGAGAATGTAAATGTCATAGAAATCTTTCATTCGACTATTTAGTTCGCCCAGCTTAATCATAGCTTCAAGCTTCTCGGCAATCAAAGTTTCTTTATTGTAAGCTTTTATTCGAGGTGCTGGATAATCAAGCAATACGGGATAGCTAATTGTTTTTGCCTTTGGCGTTACTTTATCATCAAAACCTACATCAATCTGCATATTGATTCTTGCAGTATCTAAATAGCCAATAAAAAGAATTCGTGCCCCTTCATAGTCAGCGTCTTCTTTTATTACCTCGCCAGAAAAACTCTCAGTGCCGAAATTCAATCCATCCGCCTCAACAGGAACACGACATACGTCTTTCAGTAAACCTATAATGTTTGAAATGTCATTGCTGGTAATACCCAGGAAATCTATATCTTTTGTTGGACGAGTCATTGAAACGTCCCAGACTCTCAACATCATTGCACCTTTTAATATGAACTTATCCTTATGCTTTGATTTGGATAAACGATATAGAAAGCGTTCCATTGCATAATACTGGAGTAATTCATTAAAGGGGCGTTTTTCAGCTCTTGCTTTGTTGAGAAGTCTTTGACGAACTGATGCAGCAACATTCTTTGGTTTATTATTTGTCAAATCATAGCTTCCAAATATGGTTTAATGATTTTTTCTACCCGACAGATACGTGCATATTTTATCAGAGAATCTATTTTGATTTTTTTTCTTGATTTATAAAGTTTCAAGGCTTCCAGCACGATCTCCATACCAAGTTTGTTTCGAAATTTGAAACAATCAGCAATAGTCTTTTCAGGATTGTAGACTTTCACTGTTATACCATCTATCTTGTGTTCCTCTATTCCTGCTTTAAAAGCATCTCTTGAAAACCGATGCGAAGATATTGGGGGATATTCCAGGGCAGGTAGTCGAGTTTTTCTTTCAACAGCTATAGATACCTCATGGGGGATTTGGGTTGTAATATTATGAAACGCCAAAGCCGAGATAAGACATATTACGGAATTAGGGTATCTGAGGCTAACGGTTGCAAGATCAGGATTACTCAGCGGAGGCAATTCTACAAGGCGATAAACACCTCTTGAAACCTGCTCAATAATCCCTTTATCTCTCAGGTTGTACAATCTATATCGGGATATCCCGGCATTTATGGCTTCTTTCATTCGAAGCTGACCGCCATGCTTTTTGAAAATTTCAATTGGATCTTTAGGAATCATAATACTTTTCCAGATCGGACAAATAGTCGCCATTTATTAACATCTGGCAACAATATGTCCGGTCTATAATCTAAAGTCAATACAAAATTCGGAATCTTTTTTGAACCAAAATTCATAAAAAGACCGATGTTGATCCCGTGACGAAATCGTGACATCTGAGGTTTTAAGTTATTCTAAGTTATTGAGGGTTATAGCGTAATTTTCTGGAAGGGATGGGGGAATTTGACCAATAACCTCTTTACTGTCCCCCTCTAACTTGTTGCGATATAATGGGTTGCATAAATTGGAGGTGGGGGGAATCGAACCCCCGTCCGAAAAAGGCGTCAGATCACCATCTACGTGCGTAGCCATCCTATATATTCTCGCCAACGATCCTGCCGAATGGCGGGCCAGACCGACGGCCAAGCCTTAGTGTTTAAGCTCGCTATTCAGGCGATAGAAAGCCGAGATCTCTTTTCCGACGTCGACTCCCGGGCGTCGAGAACAAAACTCCCGAGGCGACGGGCTGCGGACGTTTAGTCCTTAGGCAGCCATGGCGTAATTAGATTCGCCAACTAATTGTTTACCGAATAGTTAACGAGATATTCGATAATCTCGGCACGCAGGCGAACCACCACCAATCCCGTCGAAACCAGGTCACCCCCAGATCGGAAAGGACCGTCGCGAGACGGCAACTCGTTCGTCCTGTCTTTTTACATCGGTGAATTTCAACCGTTGATATACATAAGGTAGGTAATTTTTCGTCCCTGTCAATATCACCGTGCATAGACTTTAACGAAATATCTCCATAAAAGTTTCCCATCGAGACCATGTTCCCGGCCGGGGTTTTTAATTGCGCTCCCCCGCTGTCTGCACAATACTGCTGATGAGGCCGCCTATGGAAATCCTGCAGTCATTTATATCATCCCTCGCCCCGGCGCTGCCGACAGTGTCCGCCATTGCGGTCGCAATCATCCTGCTGATAGTTGTCCGCATCATCCTCAACCGTCGTTACCACGACAAACCTGAACTGGTCTTTCGCCGTCAGTTGATCACCATGCTGATCTCCATCGGCGGCCTGGTGGCTGTCATCATGGCCCTGCCGATCGATGGCGACAAGCGATGGCAGCTATTAAGCCTGTTAGGATTGTTGCTATCAGCGGCATTAACGCTATCTTCGACAACCCTGATGGGCAATATCCTGGCTGGTTTGATGCTCCGGTCGATACATGCCTTCAAACCCGGCGATTATATTACCATGGGGGACCATTTCGGCCGCATCTCCGAAATCGGCCTGTTACACGTTGAGATCCAGAACGAGACCAGGGATTTAACCACATTTTCTAATCTGTACATGGTCACTACCCCCTCGACAGTCACCCGTTCGTCGGGCACAATCGTATCAGCCGAGGTTTCTCTTGGCTATGATGTCGCCCGCCGCAGCGCGATCGACGCTTTACTCAATGCCGCCGAACAGACTGAATTGGCCGATCCATTTGTTCATATTATCAATTTGGGTGATTATTCGATTACTTATCGGCTATCAGGGATGCTGACTGACCTCAAACATCTGGTGTCAACCCGAAGCCGTCTTCGTGAAAAAATGCTCGACTGCCTGCATGAGGCTGATATCGAGATCGCCTCGCCCACGATAATGACTACGCGGGCGTATGATCCCCAGCGACGGTTGATGCCGGAGTCGATAGCCGCTCCCGATGACACCGAGGTCGAGTTCAAGCCGGACAGTATCGTCTTCGACAAGGCCGAAGAAGCCGCGTCACTGGAGAAATTACGGGAGATGGATACTGCCTCGAGTGAGAAAATAGCGGAGTTCGAGAAGGAACTTCAGGTGGCCGAAAGCGATAGCCGGCGGCATAAGATTGAGGAACACATCGAAGCCCTCCGGCAGCGACGGCAGCGGCTCAAGCTACTTATTGAAAAACACGAGCAGGACCGGGGCAAGTAGACTACCCTTAAAAAAAAGCGGCTCTACCGGAAGGAAGAGCCGCCTTTCTATTCAACGCGAAGCGCTGGCCTAGAAACGGGCGCGACGGTTATTCCGACGAGTCCGCGGTTTGGCATAACGGACCTGGCGCTTGGTGCGCGAGGTGGTCCGACGCTTCGGGGTGGTCGGCCGGGACTTCGGCGCAAAAACAACTTTGCCACCGGGGTTCTTCCAGGTCGACGGATTACCCTTCTTGATGCTCAAATCGCTGGCTTTGTAGCGAACCGAGTAGACGGTGCGGCCGAGCTGGCGAGCAACCCATTCGGTTTCGTGGTTGCGATAGAATTTGCGCAGGAACGCAACTTCTTCGCGGGTCCACGGCTTGGCAATCTTCGAGTTGAACCGCGTACGGCTGGTCGGCCGGGCGGTACGATTGGTCGTGGTGCGACGGGTCGTGGCCTTGCGAGTGGTGGGTCGACGAGTGCTACGACGAGTCGTTGAACGAGAACGGGTAGTTTTACGCCGTGTCGCCATGTGTAACTCCTTTCAAATATCACTTCGGACAAGCAGGATTCCGCGCAACTGCGCAAAATACCTATAGGTTACCTTTATCAAGCAATCTGATTAGATTATCGGTGCCCTTTCAGCAACCTTAACGCCTGTCTTACCAAAACTTTAGTGCGGTCAATACAATTGCGTATAAATTGAACAGGAAATTGTACAATCATTTGCTTGACCATTCCCTATTCATGCTATTACTCTTATCGGAAACGGAGGAAAATACTTTGTCATCTTACCAGCGATTCGCCCATGTCTACGATCAGATCGGATCGGACCGTTTTTCAGTCAAAATGTTCACCTATACCCAGCGCCTGCTGGTCAAGATGAAATATCGCCCGCGCTCAGTCTGTGACATCGCCTGCGGCACCGGTACCGCCGCGGTCATGTGGGCCAAACAACGCCTCAAAACATATGCTATCGATGGCTCCGAAGATATGCTCGAGATGGCCCGCGAAAAGGCCGACATCGAACAGGTCGATATCAAGTTCTCACATCAAAATCTGACCGTATTCGCCTTGCCGGAACCTGTCGATTTGGTGACCTGCTATTTTGATTCCCTTAATTATCTGCTGACGCTGGGACAGATTCAGAAATGCTTCCGCTGCACGCATGATATCCTCAAACCGGGCGGACTGTTTATCTTCGATGTCAACACCCCGGAAGCAATGAAAGTCCTCTGGGACAGCCAGACCTATGCCGATGAAACCGACTCGGTCGCCTGGATATGGAAAAACCAGTATTTTCCCAAAGCCAAACAGGCCGAAATTCACGCCACCTTCTTCGTCCGCCAGGGCGATATGTGGGAACGGTTCGAGGAAATCCACGCCGAGCGCGGCTACACCACCACCGAGATGAAAAAAGAACTCACCAAAACCGGATTTACGACCAAACTGGTCTACGACTGCCTGAGCTTTCGTAAACCCGACCGCAAATCACTGCGCCTCGCGATTGTGGCGCAGAAACGGAGTCGATGACAATGTCATCCCGGCACTATCAAACGATCCTCCTCGATGCCGGCGGGGTGATTCTCGATGAAACTGAACAGGAAAAAATACACCGCACTATTGCGGTTGATATCATTCGTGATATAGATAATTCTTTCGGCGCGGCTGACTATAATGATGATATTGCCGAGTCTGTCTACCGATTCGTCCCCAATGCATACCAGTATGTGTACTGGAAGCAATGCACTGAACATATGGCAACGTTTGATCGGCTCTATCGCAGACATATGGTTGAATATCGTCGCCGCCGACTAAAATTGAGAATAAACGATGGCCTTGAAGATCAACTGCGACGTCTCAGCAGGATTGTCGATATCGGCATCGCGGGTATGTATGGCGCCGAACTATTTGATTTGCTGGAATCTAATGGTCTGTTGAGATACTTCACCTATCGCTTTACTCAAGACGATTTCAATATCACCAAACCCGACCCGCGCTATTTGGATCAAATATGTAAACGGTGCGGGGTAGAACCGACTGATACAATCATGGTCGGCGATCGTATCGATATGGATATCATCCCGGCTAAAATGCTGGGAATGGCGACTATTCGTGTTAAAACGGGCCTTCATCGAGAACAGCAACCGCGCCTTCCCCGCGAATACCCCGATATTGAAATTGCTTCGCTTGCAGATCTGGGCGGAGCGGTAGAATCATTATCGCAGTAAAGCATTGAACGGAGCGAAATAAAAAGCAATCCTCACAGGCAGGAGGTAACATATGAAACGCATCATAGTTTGTATCTGCGGACTTCTCATAATACTGCTCATGGCCGGATGCTCAACCAGCACCCCCGAATTTACCACCGGCGAAAAATTGCAATCATGGTTAACCGGCGTCTGGATCACCGGCCATGGCACCTACACGATCTACACCGATTCCCATTATTTTGTGCTTTCACACGAGGGCGACTCGGCCAACGCCAACCTGTATTTCGGGGCATCACAAATCGCCTTTTTCGACCAGGGCATGACCCGGTATCAGACTATCCGCCTGCGCAAATTTCCCGGCGGCGATATGACGTCATTTTGCCAGACCGCCTTCACCGAGGACCACAATGAAATCCCGCCGGAAGTCGATCTCTCGCATTTCGATTCGACTTCCTGCGTCATTGCCGATGGCGTCATCTACGATGTCATCGTCGAAACCACCGAAAAGTACATTCTCCTGGCCACCTGCAATGGCGATCATATGAAAGTGTACAACGATGGCCGTTTTGCCTATCTCCCGGCCGGCGGCGGTGAGTTCTGGTCGTACCAGGTGGAAAAATTTGGTCCCTGAAATGACCGACCAACCCGCCCGTTACGACTGCATCCGATTTCAACGCCATAAGTCGAAATTTTCGTGGAGCGGGAAACCCGTCCCCTGAGATTTTTTAAAGCTGGCAGTCCGATCCGGCAGGTTTGGCTGCCCTGCGATCCCTGAACGCAGGCCAAATAGCAGCCTCAATAAAAAAAGCCCGAATTCATCGAACCCGGGCTCTCAATCAAAGCACTTCGAATCCCCGATCTCTACGCCAGCCAGGTAATCAACCGGGGATGATGCTTGACCAGATGACGGCTATTATGCGGGATCACCCGGGCGGTCAAACCCAGCCGTCCCGACCGCGTACAGATCATATCGACTGTGTACCGATGATGACCATCGGCCCGTGATTCTTCGAGATTGGCCATAAATATCTCGCTGTCGACAATCTGGTCGCGCACGTTCAAGTTGCCGCGCACAACTTCGACGCGGACATCATCAGGAGCAAGATCACCCAGAAAGACATCGATTTTGACGGTCATGGTCTGCCCTACAATCGCCGAGCCATCGGTTCCCGGTGTATCAATACTGCTGATGGCGACTTTGCCCCAGCTGTGTTCCACCCGCTTATTCCATTTGTTGATCTCTTTAACCGGAGTCAGGCTGTTTTCAAACAGACTGTCATGCGATTGGATGGCCGGGATATAGAACCGTTCGGTATAATCACGCAGCATACGATGCGCGGAAAACTGCTTGCCCGCCATGATCACCGAGTTTTTCATCATCGACACCCAGAGTTCCGGGTAGTCATCTTTATTACGATCAAAATAGGTAGGAATAACGTCACGTTCAAGAACGTCATAAAGCGTCTGAGATTCGATCCAGTCCTGTTCGGCGGTATCCTTGTACTCAGTCGGCCGACCGATCGCCCAGCCGTTGTTGGGCGCGTAGCCCTCTTCCCACCAGCCATCCAGAATTGAAACATTTAACGCGCCATTGAGAGCGGCTTTCATACCCGACGTGCCCGAGGCCTCCAGCGGCCGTCGGGGATTATTGAGCCAAACATCTACACCGGCGACCAGAGTGCGGGCCAGGTCGATATCATAGTTTTCCAGAAACACGATATGGTTACGGAATTCATCACGCTGCGCAATCTGGATAATTGACTTGATAATTTCCTTGCCCTCATGATCCTTGGGATGGGCCTTGCCGGCAAAGACAATCTGCACCGGCCGCTCCGGGTTAAGCATGATGCGCTTGAGACGTTCGATATCGGAAAACAGCAAAAAACCTCGTTTGTATGTCGCAAACCGTCGCGCGAAACCGATCGTCAGCGCCTGCGGGTCGAAGATCTGCTCGGCCCGGCGAAGTTCATCCTGCGAACGGCCGCGTCGACGGATCTGATTGGCCAGCCGACTCCGGGTTTTAAAAATAAGATTCTGCTTGTTCTGGAGATGCGCACGCCATAGCTCGGCATCGGGAATACGGCTCACAGTATCCCAGATAGTCGGATCTTCGGGCTGTTCGATATACCGCGGCCCCAGATAAGTCTGGTATAACTCACCCAGGTTGCGGCCGATCCAGCTATAGGTATGAACACCATTGGTAATAGAGGTAATCGGCACTTCGTCATCCGGGAAACCCGGCCAGATATGCCGCCACATACCGCGCGAAATTTCGCCATGAAGCTTGGAGACGCCATTGGTATATGCCGACAGCTTAAGCGCACCGACGGTCATCGAAAAGGGCTCCTTTTCGCCGCTTCCCGGCGCATGGCCGATTTCCATAAGCTGCTTGAACGTCAGACCGAGGTCTTTGGCCATCGGGGTCAGGTATTTTTCCATCAGGCTGACATCGAAATGCTCATGTCCGGCCGGTACCGGCGTATGAGTCGTGAAGACATTGGTCGACCAGACAAATTCTTTGGCTTCCTCCAGCGTCAAACCATGCTCGGCCATCAGACGGCGCAGCCGTTCGAGGCACAAAAACATCGAATGGCCCTCATTGAGATGATAGGTATTAGGGGCATACCCCAGCGCCCGCAGCGCCCGAACTCCACCGATCCCCAGCAGAATTTCCTGCCGGATACGGATATCCTTATCGCCGCTGTAGAGCTCGTAGGTGATTTCGCGGTGCTTCGAGGGATTCTCGGCCAGATTGGCATCGAGCAAATATAGCGGCACCCGGCCGACCTGCACCCGCCACACCTGGGCTGTAACCGGCGAATCACCCATATTGACAGTGATCTTAATCGGTTTGCCGTCTTTATCCTTTTCCAGCGCAACCGGCATATTATACCAGTCGTTTTCCTCATACGATTCATTCTGCCAACCATCGGCCGAAAGAGTCTGGGTAAAGTACCCGAAACGGTACAACAACCCGACTGCCACGATCGGAATACCAAGATCGGAGGCCGATTTGAGATGATCGCCCGAAAGCACCCCAAGCCCCCCGGAATAAATCGGCAGCGAGACATCGAGGCCGAATTCACAGGAGAAATAGGCGATATGAGCGTCTTTGCAGACCGGAAAACGGGTCTCGAACCATTTCTTCTGGGCCATGTAAGTGTTGAAGGCCTCATAGACACGACCGAGATGGGCGACAAATGATTCGCTTTCGGCGGCCTCGCGCAACTTTTCCTGGGAGATGATCGCCAGCATCTGAACCGGGTTCTGCTTGCAGTTTTCCCAGCATTCGCTGTCAAGGCGACGGAACAATCGGATGAGGTCGGGGGACCAGGCATACCAGACATTGCGGGCCAGTTCTTCGAGGCGTTTGATCCGTTCGGGAAGTGACGGCATCACCAAAATCGGTTTAATCTTCATATCAGGCAACTCTCTTTGTGTTGTGGACTATGACTTGGATGGGCCGTATGTCATGGTTATTTCGATATTTTTCGGGCCGGTCCATCGGTCATATTCGTCCGTGTCGGGTTTCCCTACCCATGTGTTCTATGTTGTCGGCAAAATACAGCTATTTCTTACCGTTCAACAACAGCTATAACATACGGTTTCCGGCATGCGATAACAACGGGAAAGTGAGGCGGTGGGGGGAATAGCAGATTCTATTCTTCGCCATATTTGGATCTTTCTAGTTTTCGATCTTTTGCATAATTGACTAGTTTGATAGATTTTGAGTATATTATCTAGAATGTATTCGTTAATTGGGATTAATCTGTAGATTCCTTTTTTTCAGGAATAGATCATGGCAACCGCAGAACAGGTCAAGTCGCTAATTAGATCCCATTTTAGTGGGGATCAAGAACGTTTTTTTGCTGCTGCACTTAGACTGGCAGCACATGAAGCGAGCCAAGGTCATGGAGCACTGGCACAAGATATCCGCAAATTGGTGGACAAAGCCCGGCAAGAACGAAGGGAACTAGTCCGTAAATTACCGCAAGATATTTATGGTCTCATTCTCTCGGACAATCCAGAAATTCCAAAGTCGGCATTGGTAGTACCCACAACATTGCATGATCGTATTGACAGGATAATTCACGAATATCGGCAACAGGCAAAACTTAAGAGCCATGGACTTTCGCACCGGCGCAAGATAATGCTTATTGGGCCACCAGGCACAGGTAAGACAATGTCGGCTCAGGTGCTGGCTCATGAACTTCGTCTGACCCTGCACACAATCCAAGTGGATCGTTTGGTAACCAAGTTCATGGGTGAGACCAGTGCCAAGTTACGCCAAATATTCGACCTCATCCAGACCGATCCTGGAGTCTATCTTTTTGATGAGTTCGACGCCATCGGCGGAGAGCGGACTTTGGAAAACGATGTTGGAGAAATGCGGCGAGTAATCAGCGCATTCTTACAGTTTATCGAACAAGACATATCAGACAGCATCATAGTGGCAGCCTCAAACAGTCCTACCCTGCTTGATCGTGCGTTATTTCGCAGATTCGATGATACTCTGTACTACGAATTACCTAATGAAGATGAGCGCAAGCGACTGATCCAGAACTTGCTTGGTGCATTCTTGGCACCAAGATTTGCTTGGAAAGCTGTTTTGGCGGAAAGTAACAAACTCAGTCATGCGGAGATCGACTTGGCTTGTAGAGATTCAATAAAGCGAGCAATTCTCAGCGACCAGATGAGTGTAAGTCCGCCAGCTTTACGCAAAATGCTGAAGGAGCGGCACAATGCTCATAATAGGCGGAGGCGTTAATCAATAATGGCGGGCGAGAAGTACAAACATCTGTTCATCCCAGAGCCGAGCGATACTCAGGGATTCACAAATCCCAGGCGTGGTGGATCGTCACCTCGGATTCCTACGAGAGATCGAAATGCGCACAGTAGGTATCTTCAGGGACGCATAGAGGCGGCTTGGAACGAGTACGATAGACAACGTCAGGCCGTAGTTCAAGTGGAACGCGAAGGAGCCTACATTGAGTTCGTCAGTGACCAAGGCTATGACCTTGTTGTCAAGAGTCTTGAAGATAGGCGTCAGGGTATTAGACTGCGTAGCGTTCGGACGGAAGGTGAGGGGGACAGTCAGAAGATTTTGGCAACTGTGTTTGTTCCCTTTTATAAGAGAGGCAGTTTTCTGAGGAAGCTGAATGCTTACGCCACGGAGCAGACTCGCAAGGGAAGGCCGAAAAACGCTGACCTAATGGAAAGTATCTCAGACATTTGCCTAGCTGTATTAGAGTCGTTTTGGCGACCGGTCGAGCGCTCTATGATACCGGACCGGGAAAGGGACTGGGTTGAGTTGTGGATTAGTACGGAGAATGAAAATGCGGTTGCGCTGACAAACGGGACATTGACTGCCCTGGGTATTGAATCTGCCGACGGGGTGCTTGATTTTCCTGAACGCGCCGTGAAGCTGATTTTCGCGAATAGAACTGAGCTTGAGCAGTTGCTGCAGCAAACTGACTATGTTGCGGAGTTTCGATCTGCGAAGAATGTTGCGACCTTCTATATCGACTTGGAAAACCGAGAGCAGTTGGCACAAGTACAGGGTTTCCTAGATCGTACAAGCTATGATAACGCAACAGAAACGGCTGTCTGTATACTTGATACCGGGGTCAATAATGGGCACATTCTAATTCAACCCGTATTGGACAATAGTGACCTTCATACGGTGAAGCCGGCTTGGAACACTAACGATCATGATGGCCATGGTACTCTTATGGCTGGTACAGCCGCTTATGGTGACATCCTTTCTCTGCTAAATGGCACACAACCTATTTATGTCGACCATATTCTTGAATCTGCAAAAATACTCCCTCCTCCGCCTGCCACGAACCAGAAAGAGTTGTGGGGTTACATTACATCCCAGGGCATTAGCCGTGCTGAGATTCGGGCCCCAGCTCGCAAACGGATCATTTGTATGGCTGTGACATCGGATGACGATAGAGATCGAGGTAGGCCATCTTCGTGGTCAGGTGCTTTGGACGAGCTGGCGTCGGGCTATGAAGACGATTCCAAGAGGCTTATTATTTTAAGTGCCGGGAATGTTGATGATCCGGACTGCTGGCTGAATTATCCACAAGACAATTTGACCAATGAAGTACATGACCCAGGACAAGCATGGAACGCCTTGACTGTAGGCGCTTACACAGAGAAGTACAGGATCGTTGATCCAACGCTTGCCTCTTATTCAGCAGTTGCTACGGCCGGTAGTTTATCACCATTCAGCACAACGTCCACGAATTGGCCACCTCGTAGGTGGCCTGTAAAGCCCGAAGTCTTGATGGAAGGTGGCAATGTTGCGAGCGGTCCAAACGATTCAATCATCGATACAGAAGATCTTAAGCTGATATCTACAAGCTATCAACCAGAAGTGTGCCAATTGTCCCCCTTCTGGGCAACCAGCGCGGCTGCAGGTCAGGCGGCATGGCTTGCCGCCCAGGTACAGGTTCAGTACCCAGATGCCTGGCCTGAGACAATTAGAGCTCTTATTGTTCATTCGGCCCAATGGACAAACCAGATGAAGAACCAGTTTTTGCCTCAGACACCAAATAAGGCCGCTTATGCTCGGCTGCTTCGCATATGTGGTTATGGAGTCCCTAACCTTGAGCGAGCGTCGTATTGCCTGTCAAACTCACTGACCCTGATCTCAGAAGCTACAATGCAACCCTATGACGAAAGAATTGATCAATCTGGAAGGCGATTTGTCACTCGGGACATGCACCTCTATAATCTGCCATGGCCAACGGATGTACTTGCTGGGCTTGGCGAGACCCAGGTATCCATGAGAGTGACTTTATCCTATTTCATTGAACCAAGTCCTGGAGAAGTAGGTTGGGACAATCGATATAGGTATGCCTCACACGCCTTGCGCTTCGATGTGAATGGATCTGAGGAATCTGAAGGCGAATTTATACGGCGGATTAATGATCAGGCAAGAGATGATGGCGAACGTCCGAAAACTGAGGGTATTGCGCAAAACTGGCTTATTGGCGAGGCCAGAAATGTTGGTTCGATTCATTCCGATATTTGGATTGGTCGTGCTGCAGATCTGGCTGGTTCCAACAGAATAGCAGTTTATCCGGCAGTTGGTTGGTGGAGAGAAAGACACCATTTGGGTCGCTGGGACAGGAAGTGTCGTTACACACTAGTAGTTTCCATTTACACATCAGATGAAAAAATTGATATATATACTCCTGTTGCTATTCAACTTGGTATCCCAATAACCATCTAGAACTCAGCATCAATTTGGACATTGAATATTGATAGACATTCCAACAAACTAATCGATCACAACACAAAAGACTCATGGCCACCAAATCATCCATAGAATGGACTGAATCGACCTGGAATCCGGT
>CAZGLR010000082.1:0-15295 GCA_964526635.1 uncultured Ignavibacteriales bacterium
TGAGCAAGGCTTTATCCTTCGAGAATCACCGCCATCGCCCGGTCGTATTCGGCCTTGATCTCGTCCTTGACAAGCCCGAGATAGCGGCTGGTCGCCGGTACAGCGGCCCGGCAGGCAGTGTTTGAGTATATCGAGATGTTCGGGATTACGGATGAGCATATACAGCCCGCGCTTGAGATCATCGACGCGATGAACGAAGATCGCCGGATTTATATGCGGGCGTACCGGCAGGGCATCCCATGGCGGCGAATCGGCCGGGAGCGTGCGGGCAAGTATGGCGGCAAAAAGCTCGGCGGAGATGGTGGACTTGCCATCCATAGCCAGGGCACTACGACGCTGCAGGATAATCTCGCGGGCCGACGTCGTCGTCTGAGGTGCCGCTTTGGGGGGGCATTCAGCCAGGGTGGCATAATCGACTAATGGCGGCGACTCGGAACTCTCGCGGGTGGTTACCGCCTTAGCCAGATCGATTATCTCCCAGGGAACGTGGCTGGAACTGAGTTGATTGGCCCGGCCGTGGAATTCGATATTGTCGTGTATGTGTGACACCGACAGCGCCCCGATATCAGGTGTATCTGCGGCAGCGGGATGAACTGCCAGGAGAATTTCCATCTGTTCCCGTTCGCCGGGGGTGAAATCATCCTCGCGATCAAGACCGAGCAGGGCGGCGGCGACCGGATCGGACCATGTCCAGAGCGGAGTCATTTGCCAACCGTGGAGTGCTCCGGCCAGCCGCAGGGCGGCCAGAGCGTGACCGAGATCATGCTGGCAGTAGCGAAACGCCCGCTCGCCATATTTCCATGCTTCACGCCATAGAACTGAGGTTAAACCAAGAATAAAAGTTCCGGCTGGGGCTGAAAGGGCCAACGAGTCGGCAAGCTGATTGTTTATATGACCGCGATGTTCGAGGGAATGGTTTTCGGGATCGTAGTGGTAGAGGCCGGATTTGTCTGCGAGATTATCGAGACCCGGCAGGGCCAGATAAAGTTCGGTCGGATGCAGATTGCCGCTGGAGGGATTCACCCGCAGAGACCATCTGGTGCCCTGGTATTCTTTCCATGCCGAAAGAGCCATGCTGTGGCGCAGAAAATCGGAGATAGTCGCCAGGGACAGCGATGACAGTGCCTGATCTGATGTATAGAGTGATTCGTAGGCGTCGCCCGAGTTTGACGAGTCCGGTATTTCAAGCCTGGTAAAATCGCAGGGGGTATAATGGCGAAAGGGATACGGCTGGGTGGACCAGTCGAGATAGCCCAGAGAGCGGGCAAAGCGGTCGAAACGGTGCTTGGTTTCTTCGTGATAGCGCCGTATGTCAAGCGCGGCTTTGTTAATATTTATGGGCACCATATGCCTCTTTCAACAGCAAGGATTTCCACATGTTCCGGACTGTGATTTCTCTGTGCGATATGATACAAATAAATGAAAATTTGCAAAACTCTAATCGTATAACCATTGTAGTCTGACAACTTCGACCAAAATTTTCCACTATCCGGGAATATAAGAAATCCCGTATGGTGCCGATAGAAATAACAGGGATGTGAACCGAATTCCATCCGGAATCAGGAGATGTATTTATGGAACGCGAAATCAAACGGAACAACTGGTCACGCTTCCTCCGGAAATTTTCGGCCGATAATCAATATCGGCAGACCGAAATCACCATGAAATCGCCCGATGGCAACCCGTCAAAATCGCCATTGGAGCCATTTCTGGGCGTGACTCTCACCAAGAATGGACGCGTAATCGATGGCGTTCAGTTTCTCACCGGCCGCGCCGACAGCGATGATGTAGCAGCTCCGGCCCTGACCATTAAGGAACCAGCAAAGATCTATCTGGAACGCGATGCCGACGACTGTGATTGCCGTCTGCGGATCGAGGCGAAAGACGGCTCGGCGCTCGATGTCGAATTGCGTGGTGAAAAGGAAACCGATCGCGTCTTCGGTCTGGTTCGACAGGTGGCGTATCGTCTTTATGAAAATCGCGGCTATACGCCTGGTAATGACCAGGGTGACTGGTTCGAGGCCGAACAGCGGGTTCGCCGCGCTGAGGACCAGGTTATAGCCTGATCCAACGGGGTGTTGCCTGAGGTAAACTCTATTTTTTTATCCCGGCCGCCAGTAAAATGGAGGCCGGAGTATAATTAATCCTTGACAAAATCAATACATATATTATCCTCTTTTTGTATACCACCTTGATAGCTTATGACATCCATGGTTTTGGGGGTAATTAGTATGCCGTATGTTGCACTTCCGGATCAAATCGAGAAATTGGAAAAATCGCTCCTCGAAACCAAGAAGAAACTGGTTGAACTGCGCCGTGAAGCGCCTGGTGAGAAAATCGACGATTACACTTTTTTGGCTCATGACAGTCGCGAAGTTTCATTGAGGCAGTTGTTTGGAGACAAAAAAGAGCTGTTGGTCGTGCACAACATGGGTAAAAGATGCGTGTATTGCACGCTGTGGGCGGACGGTATCAATGGTGTCATTCAGCATCTGCAGGACCGTGCGGCCTTTGTCATGGTCTCCCCTGATCCGCCGGACGTGCAGTATGAATTTGCCGCAGGCCGGGGATGGCAATTCCCCATGGTCTCGTATGGCGAGACGACCTTTGCCCGGGATTTGAGATTCCAGGGTGAGGATAATATGTACTGGCCGGGAGTATCGGCCCTGTATATCAGTGAGGATGGTGAGATTTATCGCAGCGGGTATCGTTTCTTCGGTCCCGGTGATGATTTCTGCAGTGTTTGGCATTTCTTAGATCTTTTGCCTCGGGGCAATCGAGCCTGGGAACCAAAATTCAGCTATTAAACCAAACAGAGAATTGGTAAATCTGCCAGCGAGGAGGGTATTCCTTTGCCCCGCCGGGTACGGTTGGCTATATTCGCCCCATGTGATACCACGACATGGGAGAACCGTGCATGCAAAAGGCGATTATTCTTGAGTTTCTCGGTCGAATAGAGCTTTTCAAGGATTTGGCCGAGGAAGAGCTGGCCCTTGTTACCGAGTATTTCGAAAACTACCAGTATGCCACCAACGAGATATTATTCCGGGAAAACAGCCAGCGGTGTTATCTGTGGATAATCTACGATGGCGAAGTCGAGTTATTCAAGGTCTCGCCCTATGGCGAGGAAAAGCGGCTTGCTTTTTTCCGCAAGTTCGATTTTCTGGGCGAGGGCGCGATCATGGACGATTACCCGCATTCGGCTACCGCGCGGGCGACAATCGATACAACGACCCTGCGAATTTCTCGCGACCATTTCTATGATTTGCTGGAAAAACACCCGCATCTGGTGTCGAAAATCCTGTCCCGGGTAGCGCGCGTGGTCGCCCGAAGGATGCGGCAAGCCTCGACGCGAGTCGTCAATGCTGCGGCTCAATATGTTTCGGGACGAACCCGCCGGGAACATGATCTTCTGGGCGAACGGGATGTTCCGCATGAATATTTCTACGGCATTCAGACTTTGCGGGCGCTCGAGAATTTTCCGATCAGCGGCATCTCCCTGACTCATTTCCCGGATCTGATTAACGCCCTGGCTATGGTCAAAATGGCTGCGGCGCGGGCCAACCTGGAACTGGGTTTGTTGTCGAAACCGTTGGCGGAAGCAATCATCCAGGCCTGTAATGAAATTATCAACGGCCGGCTGCATACACATTTTGTGGTCGATTTGATTCAGGGCGGCGCGGGAACCTCGACCAATATGAACGCCAATGAAGTGATTGCCAACCGCGCGCTGCAAATCCTTGGCTACGAAAAGGGCGACTATACCTATTGTCATCCCAATGATCATGTCAATCTATCGCAGTCGACCAACGATGTCTATCCGACCGCACTGAGTATCGCAGTCATCAATGGTAACAAAAAGCTGATCGACGTGCTGGGCCGGCTCATTGAGGCTTTTCAGGTAAAGGCGAAAGAATTTGCTCATATTATCAAGATGGGGCGCACACAGCTTCAGGATGCTGTCCCGATGACACTGGGGCAAACCTTTGAGGCGTTTGCCTCGACACTCAAGGAAGAAATCGAACGGCTCAATGACAATGCCAGGCTCTTTCTTGAGGTCAACCTGGGCGGCACCGCAATCGGCACCGGCATCGCCGCCGATCCGCGCTACAGTAATCTGGCCATAAAACACCTGGCCGAAATCAGCGGGTTGCCGGTGATGCGGGCGCCGGATTTGATCGAGGCAACCTCGGATACGGGATCGTTTGTAATGTATTCATCGGCCCTCAAACGGTTGGCGGTGAAACTGTCTAAAATTTCCAATGACCTGCGGCTTCTATCGTCGGGACCGCGGGCCGGGTTTAACGAGATCAATCTTCCTCAGATGCAGCCGGGATCATCGATTATGCCCGGCAAGGTCAATCCGGTCATCCCGGAAGTAGTCAATCAGGTGGCATTCAAGGTGATCGGCAATGATTTGACAGTAACTTTGGCCGCCGAAGCCGGTCAACTGGAGCTCAATGTCATGGAACCGATCATCGCGCAATCGATTTTTGAATCGGTGGAGATGCTGAAGAACGCCATGACTACCCTCATTCATCGCTGCGTAACCGGGATTACCGCCAATGAAGACGTCTGTCGGACGATAGTGGAACGGAGTATCGGGGTGGTAACGGCACTGATACGGGTGCTGGGCTATGAGGCCTGCTCATCGCTGGCCAAAGAAGCCCTGCGGCGGGACATCGGCGTGTATGAGCTGGTACTGGAGAGGCAGCTATTATCAAAAGAGGAGTTGGATACACTTCTCGATCCGCGCAAAATGGCCGGCCTGTAGCCAAAAATAAACCGCCGCACCTGAACGGGATGCGGCGGTTCCACGAGAGAGGTAAAAGGTATTTTTTTCTATTACCGGGCGTTCTTGAAATGCTCGTTCACTTTTTCCCAGTTAATCACGTTGAAGAACGCATCAATATAATCCGGGCGACGATTCTGGTATTTCAGGTAGTAGGCGTGTTCCCAGACGTCGATACCGATCAACGGCGTCTTGCCGTCGGAAATCGGGCTGTCCTGATTGGGCGTGCTGGTAATTTCGAGATTGCCGTTGGAAACAACGAGCCATCCCCAGCCGGAGCCGAATTGACCGGCCGCAGCGGCGGAAAACTGCTTTTTGAAATCATCGAACGAGCCGAATTTTGCATTGATAGCATCGGCGATATCGCCCCGGAAGGCAACGTCCTTCTTCAAAATCGGCCAGAAGAAACTGTGGTTGAAATGGCCGCCGCCATGATTGCGTACGGCAGTGCGGATATCGCTGGGAATTGAATTAAGGTCTCGGAGAAGTTCGTCGAGTGTTTTGCTCTGCAGATCCTGGTGCTTTTCGAGAGCGTCTTTGAGCTTATTGATGTAGGCCTGATGGTGCTTGGTGTGATGGATTTCCATCGTTTGGGCATCGATGTGCGGTTCCAGGGCTTTGTAGTCATAAGCCAGTTTGGGAAGTTCAAACATTGTATCGGCAGTTACGAGTGTCATGGTAAGAGTACCTCCTGAGTCGTTCCGTTATTTAAGTTTCAATTCCCTGAGCTGTTATAATGGATATAACCAATCCATAATCAAAAAGTTCCTGAATTACGCCAAAAATTACAGCCGGGACGGTTTTTCCTTGAAATTGGCACGCGTTTGCTATTCTATTGCCAAAGAGCATCTTAGACCGCAGGAGGAATGCTGGAGCCGCAGGGATGAACGCAGAGAAGAAAAATGGTGGAGTGGCTGATGGGCGACAGGACGAGCTTCGTGTGTATCTGGAGCAGTTGCTGGGGCAGAAAGTCGGTGCGGCTTACATCTCGGCCATCTATGTCAATCCGCCGTACCATGGCCAGAATAAGCGCTGGATAGAGGTCGGGAAAGCGTATCGTGATCTTGAGCCGGGGCGGGACCTCGAGCCAGTCCTGGCGATATTCGAGAGCAAGGCCTTTCTGTTGGTGACTGAATCGCGTGGTAATCTCCGGGACGTCCCGATTATATTCACTCGTAATACGGTATTGCAAGTTCGATCAGAACGGGGATAAATGGCTCTGTTACATGTTAAGCGCAATTAATCCATTCTCGCAACAGATTAAAATAGTGATGGTATCTCAACGGGGTAATACGCCCGTGCTGGCGTGCTCTGAGTAAATATACACATTTAAATCCGGGATGCCAGGAAATTGATAAAAAACGGCGCAACCCGTATGGTCGCGCCGTGTGCAGCATTTCAATATTGCGCTGCTGATCAGGCGATTGATTTGAAAAAACTTATTATATCTTTTTTGTAAAGCGGTTTGGGATTATCAAGATATTCGCCATGAACGCCATAGATGCGCAGCGCATCCTCGGCCATTTTCTCGAAATTGCTGTCGTCAGCAACGCCAACATCCCTGAGACTCAGCAGACGGTCGATGGACTTGAGGAATTCCTTGATTTTCTCGATGCCTTTAACGGCAAGCTCTTGATCAGACTGGCCGTCGCGATGAATATCGAACAATTCTTCGGCCAGGGTGGCGTATTTTTTGGGCCGGGCTTTATAGGAATATTCCATCAGGGGCGGCAGCAGCAGAGCCAGTCCACGGCCGTGGGAGATATCGTAGTGCCCCGACAGGGAGTGTTCGAGGGCATGTATGGGAAACGATCCGCCGCGGCCGGAACCGATCATGCCGGAGAGGGCGACAGCCGAGGCCCACGACAGATTGGCGCGGGCTTCAATGTTTTTGGGTTGAGCGATGGCTACCGGTACATACTCCATCACAGTTTTCATCACTGACATCGCGAAGCGATCCTGCAGCGGGGTATCATCGGCGCCGGTGAAGAAACCCTCGATGACATGGCAGATAATATCAACCGCGCCATCGGCAGTGTAATCTTTCGGGACAGTAAAGGTCAGTTCGGGATCAATGATCGAGACTTTGGGAAATAAAAGCGGTGACCAGAGGACAGCTTTTTCGTGGGTATCCCAGTTGGTAATGACACCGCCGGCGTCGGCTTCAGAGCCGGTGGCGGCCAGGGTTGGGATAGCCATGATCGGCAGGGCTTTTTTAACGGTGGCGCTGGGCATATTGCCTTTGTTGACAAAATCCCAGACCGGTTTATTGCTGAGGGTTGATACTGCCACTCCTTTGGCGGCATCCATAGCCGAACCGCCGCCGAGGCCGATGATAAAGTCGCAGTTATTCTTGCGGGCGAGTTCAGCGGCCTCGTCGATAGTGGTGGAGCGGGGATTGGGTTCGATTTTATCGAAAACGACCGCGTGGGCGCCCTCGCGTTCGAGTTGATCGGTGACTTTATTGGTAATGCCGTATTCAGCGGCGGCCCGGCGGCCGGTGAGAATCAGCGCCCGCTGGCCGAGCAGGCGGCCCTCGGCGCCGACCTGTTCGATTGAACCGGGACCAAAGATAATTTTCGTGGGCAAATGAAAGGTGAAATTGTGCATCGCATACTCCTTGTCAATCCTGAATTATTGGGGGTAAAAATACAGCGAAAAGGGCCGGCTGGCAACCGGTTTCAGCAGGAGCGGCTGAAACCGGTTAAGGCCATATGAAGCTTAGCGTTGAGTTGAATCGGCGGTGTGCCGCGAGCGGGTGATTTCGGGCATTTGATCCAGCGCTCCGGCATAGAGGCTGAAACTTATTGAGAAATCCTGTCCCGAGGCCAGCGAGGTCTCATACGTAAAGAGCGCACTGGTCCCCTGGAAGACCTTCTCAAAGCCATCTTCGGACATAGAGACTGTATAAATCGGCATGCGCCATATTGTCCCCGGTGCATCCGCCCCGACCTGAATACCCAATTTCTGGTATTCGTCATAGAAGGCTATCGATGACGACCGACGGTGTTCGGCCAGCGCGGCGAGATTGGGGTCTTTTTCCGGTTTGTAGTTGTCGATCTTGACGAAACGGTCATGGGCGTCGGGCGCCAGCAGATTGAAGTCGAACTCAACGCCGAAAGTGATCGGCATCAGTTCCAATTCCGATTGCCTGAGGGTGTAGTCGATGGTAATGGTTCGCCCGGTTTTGGGGAAAATAATCTTTTTGGCAAGCCGCACGGGGCAGTGATTGTCGCCCTTCCAAACACGGCCAAGCCGTGACATCTCGACGATATAATAATCGGATGAATCACGCAGTTTGTATTCAAACGGTTCCCTGATAAAATCACCCAGTTCATGGTATGAGCCATTGGAAAACGATTCCAGGGCGGTGCCGCCGGCCAGGAAATGGTCGCTGAGCGGACGGCGCAGATACCAGTCTTCGGCCAGCAGTTTTTCGAGACCGGCTTCTTTGGTCTTAACGCGGTCGTGAATCGACTTGGCCGAGTCAGTTGGCTGTCCCGGTTTTTCGGCTTCGAGTAATTTGTGATGATACCCCTCGCGGCGGCGGGCCAGGCAGTCAACCACGTTGACATGTTCATCGAGACAGTCGAGTTCGACAATCTGGCCGCCATTGCCGGGCGCGATGACAATACTGAGATGTTCGTTGGTCAGGACGATCTCATTGGCGCCATCGCGATCATAGTCGGTTTCGACCCCTGTGATTTGTTTTTCGGCGAGCGGACGGAGTATTTTCTCGGCCTCGATCAGTTTCTGGTAGATTGCCCAGCGCAGATGCGGCAAATACAGGCCACCGAAGACGCCATGCCAGTACGGGCAGTTGCATTGCCCGGCATAGAGAGCGTCGCGGGCTTCTTCAACGGAGCCGGAATCGACGATGGGGTTGTTTGAGACCTCGGCCATGAGTTCAGACACAGTCAGCATCTTTTTGTGCATCAAATTAACTTCATTGTACTTGGTCAGGAAATTGCGCCAGTGACCGCCCCGGACAAAGTGACCATAGGTGTCGAAGAGGTCGAATTCTTTGAGCTTCTCATCGAATTTTTCCAGATCTCGGAAGCTGTCGGCCGGCAGCGCCCATTGCAGCATTTCACGGTATGACGCGCTGGGCAGGTAAACGCGGCCGAGGGGGCGGACTGTATCGACCACATCCTGAAGCGGCACAATTTCGAGCCATTCGCTGTTCCGTTCAACCGCTTCGAAGAAGCGTTTGAGCCAGCCGTCTTCGTAGGTATGCTTATGTGATTCCGGCCAGACACCGAATTTTTCGCCATCGTCGGCATACACCGCGACACCATCGGGATGCGTGCGGGCAATCTGCCGCAGGTATTCGATGACATCTTCGACTTCGCCATAGGGAATCAAATACCTGAGTTTGATCAAAATCGGCAGCAGGATGAGTGGTTTACCGGCTTCCTCGGTCACATAGGTACCATAGAGTTGATCGTCTTTCATGCCGGTATATTTAAAATGAGTATCATCCAGCGGCAGGTATTCAAGGTCGCAATCGTGGATGATCTCCGGCAGATGCGGTTCCCATATCCGTTCGGCCAGCCACATGCCGCGGGGTATGACGTCGAAGTGATCACGGAGGTAGGTGTTAAGCATCGTTATCTGTCCGGCCTTATCACGGTCGGGTATGGATGATAAAATCGGTTCGTAAAACGCACCGGAAAGCAGTTCCACCTGACCGCGGTCCACCAGGTCACCGATTGTCTTGAAGAATTCCGGGTGATGTTTTTTCTGCCACTCCCAGAGAATGCCCGACTGATGCAACGAAAAACGGAAATTGGGATACCGGGCAACCAGCTCGGGAAAAAGTTTGTAGCATTTGTTGTGGGCTTCTTCAAAAACAGCGTTGAAGTTTCCGACCGGTTGATGATTATGCAGCGCGAAAGCGAGTTTGAAGGCCATAAACTAAAATATCTCCACGGAGAGGTTGATGTATTTTTGCGGATGGGCACGGATATCGAGCACCAGACTGTCGAGATTCTGCGCGGCCCGCCGGAGATCGTCGTAGAGCCGGCGATCTTCCATTAAAAGACGCATGGTACCCTCGGATTCTTCCATCTGCAACGCAAATTCATGGACGCTGGCGGCGGTGGCCTCAAGCTGCACCATGATATCATCAAGGCGCTGCGAGGCAACGCTGAAACGGTAGGCGCCGGAATCGATAAATGCCTGATTGCGTTCGATGCCGCTTTCAATGGTCGTGGCGACCGATGAAATATCCGCGATCGCCTGGTCGATTTTAGGGACACTCCGGTGCGTCAGCGAATCAAGACGAATCGCGACCGCCTTGAGGCTGGTGATTGATTCTGAAAATTTATCGAGCGTCTGCGGTGACATGACCGATTTCTCCAGGGCGGTTACCAGGCGGCTGACATCTTCTACGACCTGGCCCATCAGACCCATGACTTCAGGTATGCCGGCATCGAATTCGCCGACAGCCGGTTGATCGGTGCTAAGCACGGTATCGGATGTGCCGGTTGTCACAGCAACGAATCGTTCACCCATCAGTCCCACATTCTTTACGCTGAAAGTCGCATCTTCTTTAAGGGTAACGTCCGATTCTATATCCAGCGTGACGAGCACCTTGCCCTGATCGAGCTCCAATTCAGTAACTTTGCCTTTGGGAACGCCGGAGACAGTGACGCGGGCACCGGTCGAGAGAGCCCCGACTTCGTCAAAATAGACGCGATAGGAGTTGTATTCCTGGCCCAGGACAAATCCCCGACCGAGATAAACAGCCAGGGTAATAATGCCCAGGCTGACCAAAACCAGAATACCTACTTTCAGTTCAATGTGTTTGGCCGGCATATACTTCCCTTTATCTCTCTTGTCGGCTTATTACGACGAATCCTTTTGTCGAATTGTCATCAATCAGTATCCAGCGAGTGCAGAATCTGCAGGTAATTGTTGTAGCGGATCTCGGAGATATCCCCCGACGCAACTGCCTCCTTGACCGCGCAGTCGGGCTCGTGGGTGTGGTGGCAGCCGGTAAAACGGCAATAGTCCTGGCGTGCGACCATCTCGGGATAATACGAGTCCAGCATATTCCTGTCCAGTTGCCAGAAACCGAGGACTTTGATGCCGGGGCTGTCGATGACATAGCCGCCATCGGGCAGATGAAAGAGTTCGACATGGCTGGTCGTATGGCGGCCCTTGCCGGTGGCTTCGGAAATATGTGATACGCGAAGATTCAAATCCGGATACAGGCGATTGAGTAATGATGATTTGCCGACTCCCGAATGACCGGCCAGAATCGACCGATGCGATATAAGATACTCATGAAAAGCCTCCAGGTCGTTCCGGACGGCAGCCGTTTCGGCCCGGGCTGAGGTAACGAAGAGGTCATAATCAAGCTTCTCATAGGCGTCAATTACAGAAGATACGGTATCATCGAGCCCCAGATCGGATTTATTTATGACGATTGCGGGATTGAGGTTACCGACCCGGCCCGCAATCAGGAAGCGATCGATCAACCCGGGCTTAAGCGGTGGTTCGGCTACCGATGTCACAACTATCAACGAATCCATGTTGGCGGCGGTAACATGCTGGAATGTCTCTCGCCCGACGGCCGGTCGCGATAAGACCGTACGGCGATCGTGGACGATTTCGACAATCCCGGTCTCATCGCCAGTCAGGGTGATTTCGACATCATCGCCCACAACGACCGGGGTGGCGTTATCGGCGCCATAGGTAACCTTCCCGCGCAGCCGGCAGTCGAAGTAAGTGTTCTCGGCGAGAACAGTGACATACTGACCGTGTTTTTTGGTTACTATTCCTGGTATCCGGCTAGCGGTCATACGTATCGTGTGTATAGCTCAAAAGTTTCGACCAACTCCCTGGTTTTGAGTGTGTTATAATATACTATGCGGGATGCTGCCGGTCAATTACTGTCTGGGCAACTGAGAGCGGCCGAAAGGGTATAAAGCAGAGTAAGACGGGAAAGTTCTTGCCCCCGAGGATATGGTAACCGATATATAGGAATGATGGAAATGCCAATTTTGACCGGATGGATACACGATGAAGATTATTGAAAAGATTTTCGGCACCAAGCACGATCGGGACCGAAAGAAGCTGCTGCCGCTGGTTGACGAGGTCAACCGGTATTTCGATGAGTTCGAATCGTTGAGCGATGATGAACTCAAGGCCAAAACGCCCGAATTCATTAAGCGTCTGGAAGCGGAAGAGACGCTCGATGATCTCATGTTGGAAGCGTTTGCGGTCGTCAAGCAGGCGTGCAAACGGCTTCTGGGGACGAGTTGGGAAGTGGCCGGGATCGAATCGATCTGGGATATGGTCCATTACGACGTCCAGATTATGGGCGCGATTGTGCTGCATCAGGGAAAAATCGCCGAGATGGCCACCGGTGAGGGTAAAACGCTGGTGGCGACGATGCCGGTCTATCTCAATGCCCTGGCCAAAGAGGGCGTGCATGTCATCACGGTTAACGATTACCTGGCCCTGCGCGACAGCCAGTGGATGGGCGAAATCTACAAATTTCTGGGGCTGACTGTCGGGTGTATCCAGCATGACATGGATCCGCAGGAACGCAAGGAGCACTACGCCTGCGATGTGACGTTCGGGACCAACAACGAATTCGGTTTTGACTATCTGCGCGATAATATGGTCCAGCGAACCGAGGACCGGGTACATCGGAAGTATTTTTACGCTATAATCGACGAAGTCGATTCGGTTCTGATCGATGAAGCCCGGACGCCATTGATCATATCCGGGGCAGTGCAGAATTCCGATACCGGACGCTATAATGAAATGAATCCGGTCGTCAGTAACCTGGTGCGTAAGCAGAACAATCTGGTCGGTCAGAAAATCGCCGAGGCCGAGAAGATACTGGCCACAGAAGACGGCGACGAATGGGAGGCCGGCATCCGCCTGCTCATGGCCGGCCGCGGGGCGCCCAAGCACAAAAAATTCATGAAGCTGGTCAAAGAGACCGGCGTCAAGCGAATGATCGGCCAGGTCGAAGCATCCCTGATGCGCGATAAGAAGATGCATGAACTCGATAACGAGTTGTATTATGTTATTGATGAAAAAGAGCATTCGATCAATCTAACCGACAATGGTCTCTCGCAATTCCCCAAGGAAATCCAGGACCTGTATATCATCCCGGATATTGCCACCGAGTTATCGGCCATTGAAGGCGAGGAGGATTTGCCGGCCGCCGAAAAAGCCAGGAGAATCGAAGAAGTTTACAAGATCCACGGTATCCGTTCGGAGAAAGTCCACAATATCAGCCAGTTGCTGAAGGCCTATTCCCTGTATGAGAAAAACAATGAATATGTCGTGCAGGACGGCAAAGTACTCATTGTCGATGAATTCACCGGGCGGTTAATGCCGGGACGCCGTTTCAGCGACGGTCTCCACGAAGCCATCGAGGCCAAAGAGGGCGTCAAGGTCGAATCGCAGACACAGACGCTGGCCACGATTACCATCCAGAATTATTTCCGCATGTATGAAAAACTCGCCGGCATGACTGGTACCGCCGAAACCGAGGCGGGCGAATTCTGGGATATTTACAAACTTGATGTAGTCGTCATACCGACCAATAAACCGATTAACCGCGATGATGAAAACGACCAGATATTTCGGACGCGGCGTGAAAAATATGCCGCCATAATCGATGAAATCCAGCAGAAGCATCTGGCCGGTCGCCCGGTGCTGGTCGGTACGGTTTCGGTGGAAGTCTCGGAGATTTTATCCCGGATGCTCACCCGGGTCGGTATCAAGCATAATGTGCTCAATGCCAAACGGCATCAGGCCGAGGCCGAAATCGTCGCTGAAGCCGGCAAAAGTGGTGGCGTGACTATTGCCACCAATATGGCCGGCCGCGGAACCGATATCAAGCTGGGCCACGGTGTCGTCGACAAGGGCGGATTGCATATTCTGGGTACCGAGCGGCATGAATCGCGGCGCATAGATCGTCAGTTGCGAGGCCGTGCCGGTCGCCAGGGCGATCCGGGGTCATCGCAGTTTTATCTGTCGCTGGAAGACGATCTCATGCGGCTGTTCGGCAGTGACCGTATTGCGGGTGTCATGGACCGACTCGGCATTCGCGAGGGTGAAGTCATTACCCATCCGATGATCACCCGCACCATCGAACAGGCACAGAAACGGGTCGAGGCCCAGAACTTCGCAATTCGGAAGCACACACTGAAATATGATGACGTCATGAATCAGCAGCGGCAGGTAATCTATGCACGCCGTCTGCAGGCACTCGATGATCCGGATATTAAGGCATCGATCATGGAACTGATCGAAGATATTATGGGATCGCTGATTGAAACCTACTGCCCCAAGGATGTCTATCCGGAAAACTGGCCGCTGGAAGATCTCAAGCTGCAGTTGCAGCGGCTTTTCCTCATTCAGTTGAATATTCCCCAGGATAAGGTGCCCGAGTTAACTCCTGCTGATTTATTCGAACGCCTTCACAAAGAAGCCCTTGCCATTTATGAAGCCAAGGAAGAAGCCTATAGCAGCGAGACGATGCGCCAACTGGAGAAATTTGCGGCGCTGGTGACTATCGATCAGTACTGGCGGGATCATCTCAATGAAGTCGAAGAACTGCGTTCGGGCATCAATCTGCGAGCCTATGGCCAGCGTGATCCATTGCTGGAATACAAAAAAGAAGCTTTCGGCCTGTTTAGGACAATGATCGATGAAATCGATCGGGAAACTGTGTCAAAAATTTATCGTATGCAGGTGCGCACGCCTGAGGAACAGCAGCGTGAGGCCGAACGGCGCCGTCGGCAATCCGAGATGATTGCCTCGCACGCCGACACAACCGGTATGGGGCTCAGTACCGCCGCGCAGGCTCAGCAGCAGGGCGGGGCACAGACCGCCCTCGCCGAACGCAGCCCGATGGCCGAGGCTGCCGAACGCGGCAAGGCCAAGCCGGTGAAACGAAACCTGCCCAAAGTCGGCCGTAATGATCCCTGCCCCTGCGGATCAGGTAAAAAGTACAAGAAATGTTGTGGTAGCGATGCATAGGTGTGTCGGGTTTCTTCTCATACTATGCCTGGCCGTGATGTTGTCGGTTGTAATCACCGGTTGTTCCGACAATGATGAGGATACGGTGACCTCTACCCCGCCGCTTTTTACAGTGGCGCCCGTTGACATCAGCGGACCCTATGATGCGGTGACGGAAACTTACGGCGACATCAAGTTTACATCGCCGGTCCTGATACCGTTTGGCGATAATCTCAGTCCCACACAAAAATCACCGGCAATCGAGTACTATACGATCCCCGATGCTCCGGTGCGGGCGGTGTGCGAGGGGCTGGTGACGGCCATAATCGAGAATCCGGTCGGTCAGGCGGATTGGGAGATACATGTCACAGTCCTGCCGGGCTCGCGGTATACGATTATCTATGATCATGTCCTCGATTATCAGGTGCTGGAAAACACGCTGGTGCTTCCCGGCGATACCATCGGCGAGGCCGGAACCTGGTCGGCTGATATGCGACGGGTGGAATTGCA
>CAZGLR010000082.1:15305-15705 GCA_964526635.1 uncultured Ignavibacteriales bacterium
GTGAATTACCGTGACGATAATGATGATGAAAAATCGTACTGTCCACTCAATTTCGGCGATTCGGTGTTCAATGCGCAGCATAATGAGCTTTTGCAGGAATATAATACTCGCGGATTTTTCCCGATGTATGATACCATGTGCGTCTCTGGCCCGGTGGAGCCATAGGGTATCGGGATAGACCCGAAGTGATAAACATTGCGCACGGGGCCGGGTTCCCCGGCCGGCGACAAAGATAAATCCTGATTCAGTTGCATATGTTAATTTCTCGACGGGCGCGGAAATCGCGCCCCTGCGCATGAATTAATTATGCCATGATGTTTGCATCAATCGACTTACAATCCTGCCACCCAGCGGCAGAGCAACGCGCAGCCGAATGCCGCCGGGTTGCCAATAGCGTATC
>CAZGLR010000083.1:0-12886 GCA_964526635.1 uncultured Ignavibacteriales bacterium
GGAAATACACGACCTCGATGGGCTTTGCGATCCATTTCCTGCCGCCGTTTACCGGCCGCCCGATTGCGCCCGACTATGCTATTTTCTCGCTGCTACATATTATTGATATCTTGAATCAGATGATGCTTCTAATCCCGTTATGGCCGATTCTGATCCTGCCCGGTATAGTCATTAGCCATTCCCTCTGGCGCGATCCGGTCAACCGTTTCCTCGGGGCCTTTTCAGTCGGCGGCCTGGTTTTTCTCATTCTGGTTGATCCGCGAATCGGGATGGCCCGCGACTGGGACCTGTTCGCCGCCTGTCTGCTGGGGCCGTCGCTGCTTCTGGCGCGTCGTTTCGCCGCCGCCGATCACAGCCTGCGCCGTTTCATCCCGGTTTTCCCGCTTATAGCGCTGCTTGCCGTGGCGCCGTATTTTATGACTAATTTGCAAAAGGGACCATCAATCACATATGCTCGCCATCTATTGCATCTCGATGCCTCGCGCAACAAGCCGGGATGGGTGATGCTGCAAAACTATTATCGCGATAGGGGCGAAATTGAGAAGGCCAAAGCAATCACCCGGCATATTTTGCAGACCTATCCTCTGGTGCAACGGGCCGACCATATATTTGAGCTGGCCAGACAGGGTCATTTCGCAGAAGCCAAACGGCTCGCGGACTCAATGTATAGAGAAGATCCCTGGTCTCAGGAGGTATATAATATATTGGGGACAGTATTCCTGCGTGCCGGAGAATTCGATAAGGGAATAGATGCCTACATGAAATCACTGTCCCTGGCCCCGTATGATCACAGGACACTGACTGACATAGCCTGGGGATATTACTATTCAAGACAATATGATTCGGCCCTGAAATATCTCGAAAAGGCCCATATACTCAGACCACAAGATGCGTTACCAATTGAAGGGCTCATGGCGGCATCATACAATTTGAGAAAATATGAAAAGGTTCTTGGCTATTTTAACAAGCTGATTCCCAAAGACTCGGTTAAAGCAAACTACTTTCTCATGGCCGGCAATTCCGCTTTCGCCCTGAAGAAATTCGATACTGCCCGCCTCTGGCTGGAAAAGTATATAGAACTGGATCCCGATGGCGAGCAGGTAGAACAGGTCCGTGGCGCCCTTAAGATGATCGAGGACAAATAAAAAAAACAGCGCCTGGATTTCGCTCAGGCGCCGTTCATAATAAACCATCGATACAGCAACTACTCTTTCAGATTCAAGCCCAGTATCTTGATATCGGTCATGTCCTCAATGCCGTATTTGATACCCTCGCGGCCCATCCCGGAATCTTTCATACCGCCATAAGGCATATGATCAGCGCGATAGGTGGGGATATCATTGATCATCACGCCGCCGGCCTCGATATTGTTGTAGGCATAGAAAATATCACGGACCCGTTGGGTAAAGACACCCGCCTGGAGGCCATAGTCGCTGTTGTTGATCTCGGCGATCATTTTCTTGAAATCCCGGTATTTGAATACAACCGCCAGAGGAGCAAAGGCCTCTTCCGAACACACCCGCATCTTCGGGGTGACGCGATCCAGCAGGGTGGGCTGCATCATCCGGCCGCGGCGCTTGCCGCCGGCCAGAACCTTGGCGCCCTCCGCGACTGCTTCCTTGATGCGTTCTTCGGTCTGTTTGGCTGAATCGGTGTCGACCATCGGCCCCAGATCGGTTTTGTCATTGAGGGGATTGCCCATCTTGATTTTACCGATGGCAGCTTTGAACTTGCGGATAAAACTGTTGTAGACTTTTTCATGCACATAAATCCGCTGCACCGAGATACAACTCTGACCGGCCTGACCAAAAGCGCCATAGACGAGCCGTGAGACAGCAAAATCAACATCGGCATCATCAGCCACCGCCACACCGGCATTGCCGCCCAGTTCGAGGACTGTCCGTTTTTTGCCGGAATTGGCTTTGATCCACCAGCCGACCTGCGATGATCCGGTGAACGTAATCAGCTTGACGCGCTCGTCTTCGATCAATGGCGTAGATTCTTTCGATGATCCCGGCAAAACCGAAAGCGCACCCTTGGGCAGATCAGTCTTGTCGATCAGCTCAGCCAGCATAAGCGCCATAAGCGGAGTCTTGCTGGCCGGTTTGAGGACAATCGGGCAGCCCGATGCAATCGCGGGAGCGACCTTGTGCGCCACCAGGTTCAGGGGGAAATTAAACGGCGATATTCCGGCCACGACACCGATCGGAAAACGGCGCACCAGACCGAGGCGTTCTTCCGAACCGGGCAGCCAGTCGAGATCGATAATTTCACCCCCAACACGCTTGGCCTCTTCGGCAGCTACACGGAAACACTGAACCCCCCGGCTGACTTCGACGCGGGCATCCTTGATAGCCTTGCCAACTTCAAGAGACATCGTACGGGCGAAATTTTCCGAATTCTTCTCGAGATCATCCGCGATCTGGCGGCAGATGGCTTCCCGCGTGTAGCTGGGTAAATTGCGGGTGATGTCAAACGCTTTATGCGCAGCCGTAATCGCTTTGGTATAATCTGACTTTACGGCCGCAGAAACAGTCGCCACCAGGCTGTCGTCATAGGGCGACTCGACCCGTATTTTGTTTTTCGAGGCGACCCACTTCCCGGCCAGGTACATTTTATACGATTTTGCCATGGATACTCCGTCCTTTCTCATTCCATCCTTGCCTGTTTTAAATCGGGCAGACAATGCGTCCCAGGCGTTCCGTCAGTTTGATGTTTTCACTATAATCAACCGGCACTTCCAGCACAACCGGTCCGTCGATGGCAAATGCTTCCTTAAGCAGTTTGGGTAGATCTTCGGTCGCCTCCGCCCGGAGACCATGGGCACCGAATGATTCCGCCAGTTTGACGAAATCGGGATTGCCCACTCTGGTTCCGAACGAGTTGCCATAATGATTCATCTGCTTCCATTCAATCAGGCCGTAGCCATTGTCATTCCAGATCATGATCACAATCGGCAGCTTGAGCCGTACGGCTGTCTCGAGATCCTGCACATTCATCAAAAAGCCGCCATCGCCGCATACCGCCAGGATCTTGCGATCAGGATACAATAATTTAGCTGCCATCGCACCGGGCAGCGCAATGCCCATCGACGCGAAACCATTGGAAATAATGCAGGTATTGGGTGCTTTGGCGATATACATGCGGCCGATCCACATTTTGTGCGCGCCGACATCGCTGATCAGGATGTCATCATCGCCGAGAAATTCGCGAATCTCATGGATTATCTTCTGCGGCTTGGCCGGGAAGGCGTTATCATCGTTGTATTCATTGATGTCATTGAGGATGAGCTTACGATATTTGGCCGCCCAGGCGCCCTTGTTCTCCTGGGTGCCGTTGAACTGCTCGTTCAAGCCCCACAACGTCCCGGCGATATCGGCGACAATCTCAACATCAGGATGATAATACTCATCCACTTCGGCCTCGATAAAGTCGATATGGATGATCTTCTTATCGCGATTGGGATTCCAATACAACGGGGCATACTCGACCAGATCGTAACCGATGGAGATAATCAGGTCGGCTTCTTCAAAAGCGCAAGTGACAAAATCACGCGACTGCAGGCCAATCGTCAGCAGATTGTAATCATAATCCCATCTGGCCGCGCCCTTCCCCATAAAAGTATTGGTGACAGCTATTTTAACTTTATCGAGAAACAGTTTGAGCTGTTTGGAGGCCCGCTTGCGAATAGCGCCATTGCCGCACAGAATCAGTGGCTTTTTGGCGTCTTTGATCATCTGAACAGCCTGATTGATCGCCTTGTAATCGGCCGCAGGACGGCGAATCTTGGTCCGCACCACCGGACGGCAACCAATCCCGACATCGGAGTCGGCCACGTTTTCGGGTAATTCCAGATGAGTCGCCCCCGGCTTCTCGGCCTCGGCCACCTTGAAGGCTTTCCTTACCGATTCGGGAATAATCTCGCCTCGGCCGATACGCGTGTTCCATTTGATAATCGGCTTGAACATTGACACGATGTCGATAAACTGATGCGACTCCTTGTGCATGCGGGTCGTGGCCGCCTGGCCGGTAATCGCCACCAATGGCGCCCGGTCGAGAGTGGCATCGGCGATCGCGGTCACCAGATTGGTCGCGCCCGGACCGATCGTCGCCAGACAGACACCGGCCTTTCCGGTCAGACGGCCCCAGACATCGGCCATAAAGGCTGCGGTCTGTTCATGGCGCGTCACAATAAACTGGATATCGGATTTGCGCAATTCCTCGAGGAAAGCGATATTCTCTTCACCGGGAAGGCCGAATATATACTTCACGTCTTCATGCTTCAGGCATTCAACAAATAAGGCAGATGCGTTCATAATCCCTCATGCGATTCAGTCACCGTTGACATTTTTAAACAATGGTGGTTACACGATACCTGAATCGTAAAATAGCAAAATTGTTCCGGCAATTGCAAATTCGATCCAAATTTGCATGATTTCGGTGTTTTCCGCTATATGCCGCGCTTGACTTCAACGTATGGATGTGTAAGTTAGATGCGCTTGTCTCAATTTCTGCGGAGAAAAAAAGATGATAGATTTTACCTTTACCGAAAATCAACTGGAAGTTCAGCGGATGGCCCGCGAACTGGCCGCAATGAAGATCACTCCCACCATCGCTGAATACGACCGCGAACATAAACTGCACCCGACCCTGCTCAAAGATATGGCCGACGCCGACTTGCTCGGCTTCTGCCTGCCCGAAAAATACGGCGGTATGGGGATGGACTACATCTCGCTGGCGCTCGCCTGCGAAGAACTCGAATACGCCGATACCTCGGCCCGGGTGGTTCTCTCGGTCCATATCGGATTATACTCTCTCCCGGTTTGCACCTGGGCCAGTGATGAAATTAAAGAAAAATATCTTAAACCGTGCGTAACCGGCGAAAAGATCGGCACCTTCGGCCTGACCGAACCGGCCGCCGGAACCGATGCTGTCGGTATCCAGACCACCGCTGTACGCCAGGGTGATTCTTTTGTCCTCAATGGCGAAAAAATGTGGATTTCGCTGGCTGATGTCGCTGATTATTTCCTCGTTTTCGCCTGGACTGATCTGGATAAGAAAAAAGCCCGTGATCACAGCGGCCTGACAGCGTTTATTGTCGAGCGCGATTACGATGGCGTCGCAACCGGATCTATCCACGGCAAACTCGGCGTCCGGGCCGGCAATACCGGCTATATTTCTTTTACCGATGTCGAAGTCCCGGCCGCCAATATCGTTGGCACAGAGGGTGAGGGCTTTAAGATCGCCATGTTTTGCCTCGATCAGGGGCGCTACACCGTGGCCGGCGGCTCCTGCGGCCTGATCAAAGCCTGCCGTGATGCCAGCGTCAAATACGCCCATGAGCGCGAAACCTTCGGCGAACCGATCGCGCAGCATCAACTGGTCAAACAGATGATCGCCAACATGGAAGCCGGGTATCAATACTCATCGCTTCTGACCCTGAAAGCAGGGTGGCTCAAAAATCAGGGCGTCCCGAATACCCGCGAAACTTCGCTGGCCAAATGGATCTCGTGCCGTGAGGCCGAGGCCGCCGCCGCCAATGCCGTGCAGGTCCATGGCGCCTATGGCTTCTCTGATGAATACCCGGTTGAGCGTTTCTACCGTAATTCCAAGGGAGCGTCGATCTACGAGGGCACCCGCGAAGTGCACACCCTGATGCAGGCCGACTATGCCCTCGGTTTGCGTAAGGATAGACCGCTGCGGGCTCATCTGCCGATCGTCGAGCAGGAATAGCCAAAGCGATTGTATCCAAACAGATTCTCCAAAACCCGGATGATGTGATCCGGGTTTTTTTATGGGAACTATCTGGACCGGGCCATTGTTGAGGCGTCTGTACCCCAAAGAAGAGGATATGGAGATGAGAAGTCTATTATTGAGTATGCTGACCCTGTCGCTGTTTGTTGTCGGCTGCTCGCAGTCGCACACCGAAACCACCGCCGATAAGACAACTATGGAGGAGAACACGATGGCTACCACCGCCAATTACACCGAGATTTCATTTGAGACTATCCATGGCGAACCGGCCAGTTTAAATGATTTCAAGGGTAAAGTCGTACTGGCTGTTAATGTTGCCAGCAAATGCGGATATACGCCGCAGTACAAGGGCCTCGAAGAGCTGTATAAAAATCACAAAGACAACGGCCTCGTTGTCATAGGTTTCCCGGCCAACAATTTCGGCAATCAGGAACCGGGCACCGAAGAAGAAATTCTCGAGTTTTGCACCAGCAATTTCGGTGTGACTTTCCCGATGATGAGCAAAGTCAGTGTGAAAGGCGATGACAAGCACCCGCTGTTTGCCTACCTGACCGAAGAATCGAATATCCCCGGCGAGATCAAGTGGAATTTCAGCAAGTTTCTCTTTGACCGCGAGGGCAACCTCGTGGCGCGCTATGAATCGGGTGTAACACCTCAGGATGACGAATTGACCGGGAAGATCAGCGAGCTTTTGCAGAAATCATAAGCGGTTGTATTGCGTTACCGGGTAACGAAGAAAAATTAGCGGTAATAGGTACACACACAATGGAAACGGGCAACCGGACAGACCACCCGTTTTTTTTGTGAAAGATTTAAGGTATAAGCTCATCGAATCGTCGGGGCGGCGTCCTGCCCCACATCTTGTGTACACATTCAATCAACAGAGTTTGTCTCGACGTTATTTGGGCCGGAGGACCCGGCCATTACGATCGTTTCCGGGATTCTATTCAATCTTGATCGTCAACATACCCTCTTTCAATTCGACATTGAAAATCTTCAGGCTGCCCTCGACGCTTTCCGACAACGATGATCCATCGTACGTGTACGTCGTGTGGCCCATCGAGCAGCACTGGACAGTCTCGGTGCCCGGCACCGGATCAAGACGCCGTCCGGCATGCTGACATTTATTCTCAAAGGCATAGTAAGTCATATCGTCGCCATAGAGCACCAGCACTCGCGTCGGGAGAGTATCGCCCTCGATACGTACTGCGTTACCCGGCTTATCAAGTTCGGGGAGCTTGGACAGATCGATCGCAAGAACGCCCTCGGCATACCCCCATGCGGAATCATCCGATGGTTTCTTAGTCGCGGAAATCCCTAAAAGGCGCTGAAATATGTTACGTGGCAAAGTCTTCATGATAATGCCTCACTCCTCGTCGAAAATCTTCAAATTCGGAATGTCGCCATCTGCGGCATCGATCCCGATGCCATAATTATTATACACCCATGATGAGTCATCTTTCGCCGGTATGTACCAGACAGCATTGTTACGGTATGTTTCTGCAGCAGTTTCGGTATCGCCATCGCGCTCAATATAGGAATCGGTCCCGGAAGCGTCGATAAAAATCCCGGCCGAGGTGGAATAATAGTAATAGGTTAAAAGCGGGGTAGGGTGCGAATAGTTGTGCCGGAATGTCGCCGCCCCGAAACCCTCCTGACCGGCCGTATAGCGATACGTATCGGCGCCGGCCATATCAAAGAAGAAGGCGAATGATCTGATCTGCGAAAGGCCATAGGAGATGCGTCCGGCGTCATAGGTATCATTACCGGCCCTATCGACGAACAGGGCATTGGTGTAATCCCAGCCGAAGCCAAAGGCTGCCCCGGCCGTTTCGGTCAGGATATGTTTGTCGTCGCCGCTCTCATCGATCAGGACGCCATTACAGAAATGCGCTCCCGATGCCTGCGTGAAATAGACCGAATGGTATTCATCATCGCCGGAGCCGTCGTAGCAAATGCCGGTAGCGAACCAGTAGCCGGTGCCCAGCGACCAGTTGCCGGAAATGTATGTATCGTCACCTAAGATATCGACGATCGCCCCGACACCGCCGGCCCATGAGTGACCGTCACTGCCATCACCGCGTCTTCCAAATCCAGCCCCCTGGGCATTATTGGCGTTGATTTTATTTTCGCTGTGATAATCGCCGCGATTGTAGACCGAGGCCAAGGGCTCCGCTTTGTACTCATCATCACCGGAGTAATCGGCCAGGCAGCCGATACCGTTGCCGATACCACCCATGCCCTGACCATCGCCATAGAGATAATAGCGATCATCACCGGCGCAGTCGAGCGCCAGCCCGATGCCGAAATAGCCGCACCCCTGCGCGGAGACGTCGGCGGTGTAGCTGTCGGCGCCATCTTTGTCAAAGAGTATCCCGTAGCCGAAGAACCCGGCGCCCTGGGCGAAAACAGTGCCTGTATACCGGTCCGAACCGGCGGCATCGTACAACACGCCGATGCCCATAATCCCAACCCCGCACGATGGCACATTGCCTGCCTTTTGCTCATAGACATCATCGCCATCAAGATCAAGACACACCGACAGCCCGTGCCCCGGCCGCGATGTCGCCCCGATGGCCCCTGAGTAAGTGTCATTGCCGCCGAAGTCAATTACAAGAAAAGTGTTGTCGCAATGCGTGGTATGTCGCCCGTGGCCTCTCAGCAGTATTGTCCCCAATGGTGTCGGGATATCCAGCGACCAGTTGCTGGGAATTTCTTTCAAGTCAGGGGAGATATCGCCGCCCTCGGTGCAGTCCTTTTCAAATTCCTCCAACGCGGCCGCGACTTTCAATGCGCCATACCAGAGCGACGGCCAGTCGATTACTGCCGCGATATCGTCGATTGCCGCGTAATATTTCAAACCATCGCCCTGTGTTTCGGCCAGATCACGGATATAGAAGACGTCGAGCATATCCCGGGCCTCGACATTTCGAAAGGCTGTCTTGCGCCATCGGGCGGCATCTCCCAAATTGACAATCAATTTGGCCAGCGCCTGCCGTAGCGGCAGGGGTACATCCAGCACCGAATCTGCATAGGCACCGCGCACATCGGTCCACTCTGATTTACGGTTGAACGAATATGGCGCGGTATGCTCGTCACCCAGCGCGTAGATATATTCGATCGCATCAAGAAAGGGCGTTTCACCAGGCGGCGTATCGAGCACATTGGCGCCGTAAGATCGCATCCCACCGGTGATACGCTCGACCCCCAGAAAATAAGTCAGGTGATACAGGTTGTCATCAAGACTGTCGAGCCGGGCCGGATCCATATAGACCGATGCCGCTCCCCCGAATGATTTGCCGTAGTCGTAAAGCATCAATGGCTCGGCCAGAAGATCATAGAAGGCTTTGTTGACATACGGGATGTCAGTCGGGAAGCGATTCCAGTAGCCTTTTGGCCTGATGCCGAGGTCGGACTGATCGATCCCGATGGAATCGAGGGCGGCCTGCAACAGATTATTGGTGGTTGTTTCAACCGATGGCACGCTTTCCGTTTGGGCTGTTGCCAACGATGCCAACAGTGCCATCGTACTGACTACAAGTTGAATTTTGCGCAACATTATGTTATGTGCTCCAGTCCAATTAAGTGGAAAGGTGGGTGTTTTTTTCAATTTTGTTTGTTGACAAGGATTTTGGCAATAATTTAATTTTTAGCCGAAGGGACGAGAAATGAAGGGATTATTCGGTGCAACTGTCGCGGTACTCGTTGTTGCCCTTGGCTTTTTGCTGGTCAGCATGATCCTGATACGCTGATTGGCAGCCCGCAAGAGACGGCCGGCAGGCACTATTAAGAAGGCGCAGAGGGAAGTTTTTATTTTTATGCGGACAGACGGTCACGAAACGGCGCTGCAAAAAAAACAAAAATTCACTTGCGTCAAAGCATCCAATCCCTTAAATATGGGCGATTCTGACAATGGGAAGTATGGGGAGTTTTACCCGCAATCTCGAGATTGTGGAAATGGAATCCCGCATGGAGTGGCGGGATTGTATACGGAGGTATGAACCTGCATAGTATAGCATGGTGCCGGGCTTCGGAATCGTGTCAGCTATGACACTCGGCCGTGCATAAAAAATCAAAAATAAAGCATCACATTAAGTAAACCTTTAGATGAGGGAAATAAGCATGAAGAAACTGTTAACGCTTTGTGTCCTGTGCGGCTTCATTCTCGGCGGCTTTGCGGCCGCGACCGAGACACGGGTCACCTCGATGGGCTTTGGCGCGATGAGCGGTGAAGGCGATCGCTCTTCGCTTCCGGCCAACCTGATTCTGAAAGATGAATTCAGCATCTGGTACTACCCGTCACGTATCCTTGAATACCCGAACTTGTTCACTGCCGAATTTACCCAGGCTTATTATGACGATAAGTCCTTCGGTGAATTTGGCAACAATATGTACAAGGTCGGTGCGAATTTCTCGGTCGACAATGTCTTGAATCAGGACTGGGTCTGGGGCTTCTATTTCTGGACGACGCCATATGACCACTCCGTCACCGATTTTGACCAGATCTATTTCAACTACTGGGATGGCTACTGGGGCTACACCAATACCCGGCTTGGCCTCTTTGCCGGCACCCAGTTCGGCGAGATCCCGTTTGGTTTGAACATCAATTACTACGGCGCCAGCTTTGAAGAAAACAACGCCGCAGACAACGAAGATGACAACATGGAAGAGTCGTTCACCCGTTTTGAAGTTCAGCTGGGTGCAACCTTCATGCAGGGCAAACTCGATGTCACCGGTAGTCTCGCCTTCACCACCTGGACCGATAAGGACTGGGCTGGCAGCACCTTTGGCGTGGTTGACGAATCCGAACCGGATGGCAACATGGACTTCGGTCTTCGTGCCCGTTACTTCGCCGATCCGATGGGTCCGCTGACCCTGATCCCGCATGCCGCCTTCGTGTACCAGAAGCAGGGTATCGACACGCTCGGGAACGACGATGGCTCCTGGGTTGAAGCCTATAACTACGAGATCAAGCGGACGCTCTTTGACCTCGGTCTGGGTATGAATATCGATGTCGACGAAAACATCCTCGTCGCCGGCGATTTCGGTTTCCAGTTTATGACTGAAGAAGAAACCAAAACCGACCTTCTTGATGATGAAGTTACCGATGAATCAAAAGACACCTGGACGAGCCTGCCGTACTTCCGCATTGGTATCGATGCCGAAATTACCGACTGGTTGCAGTTGTATTCCGGTGTTGTCACCATGTGGATGAGCGACAAGTGGGAAGACATGAACTTTGCCGACGATCCGGATGACGATCGGGAAGAGACTCAAAGCTATGTCTATACCTGCACCTTCCTCGGTGTCGGTATCAATATTAACCGCTTCCAGCTCGACCTTCATATGAATCCGCAATGGATTGTCAAGGGTCCGTACCTGCTCTCCGGTTCGCGTGTCGACGATTACTATGGTGAAGGTTACAACAACTTTGCCTATGGCGCTTCGCTGCGCTACAACTTCGATTTCTAAACAGAATCGAGATAGATCTTAGAAACACAAAAAACCCCGCCACTCGGCGGGGTTTTTTTATGTAATGGAACTCTACAGACCGGCCGAAATATATCTCAAAAGGAAAATTTCTTTATTGCCTGGGAGTTTGAACATTTTTAATATCTCTTTCGTATCGCGGGTAATTCAATCGATTATTCGCGATAAAATGAAGGCATACGTGTTGATGTTTGCCGATAAGAAAAACGGCGTGCAGACAATGCAACAATAAGACTATTACAGGGATGGGTAAGAAATTACCTGCGCCACAGTTCAAGGAGGAGTTATGAAAAGAGTCATCAGTATGATTGTCGTCACGCTTTTCCTCGGCGGGATCGCTTTAGCCGCGGAAAACCCGATTGACAAGGGGAGTTGGGTTTTGGATGGTATGGCGTATTTCACCAACTATAGTGGTGACGCCTATGAGAACGGTGATGGTGATGCGATCACCGAAATCACCATTATGCCAGACCTGATGTATTTTGTCGCCCCGAGCATCGCCATAGGCCTCATGGCCAACTATACCAATCAATCACAGGGAGATTTTTCCGATACCCAGTTCGGTATCGGACCGTCGATCGGCTACTACTTCAATCTGGACAAAGGTCGCGCCGAGGCGACCGGTGCGGTGTATCCTTATATAAAGGGATTTTTCCAGTATACGGATATTACCTTTGACGATGGCGAGGAGGAGTCAGGCGGTACGATCACTTCATTTGGCGGTATGGGTGGAGTGCTGTTTATGCTCTCCGATGCCGTGGCTCTCAATGGCAATGTAATGTTCCGTTCCGACAGCTTTGATGGTGATGATTCCGACGAATCGGTCAGCGGGACAGTGATTCGCGTCGGCGTTGGTGTTACTGCCTTTATCTGGTAAACCCAGAGGTAGTTTCTTCTGTTTTTCCCTCGACCCCGCCACTCGGCGGGGTTTTTTTATGCCTGAGATCATTGATTTGCAGGATAGTGCATAATTTCTGCGATTTTGCATACCACAGACCTCGGCCGATAATTTCCCTACTCTGATGCAGAATGTCTATCTACGTTGTAACGCGTTGATATTAAGCGTCTTAGAGTTTCTAGTTGGCGGCATGGCTATTTCCTGCTCGATTCCGCTTTTCCATCCTGAAAAAGGCACGGCCTTTGCGCTTACAGTCATCAGACGCGTGAGTTGAAAGGAGACTACGATGCTGGCCCAACATTACAAGCGTGGATTTACCGACGATTATCTGAAGCGAACCACCGAGCCCAAAGTCAAGTATGATCAGGGTTCTATATCATGACTATCTCAGAGAACGTCAAATTGTACTTCGACGACTATTACAGGTTTCTGGAGCAGATTCATGATCGCTGCTACCGGGAGATGGAACGGGTCAAAAAGGAACTGGATATATTCGATGATTGCTGGAGCGAAACGCGCGCCTACTATAAGGCCTATCATATAATCCTGCAAATAGTTATCAAGAACATCCGATCATTTTATGCCGACAGCAGCAATTTCGGCGTGATTATGACACCGTGGTGCTTCGGTACTGTCATGCTGGAAAAGATCGAGACCTATCGCGACCGCCTGTCCAAGGGCCATATCCCGCAGGAATCAATGCCGGAAAACAGCTATTATGTCGTGAAATACATCGATGAAATC
>CAZGLR010000083.1:12896-15482 GCA_964526635.1 uncultured Ignavibacteriales bacterium
AAGACTCTGCTTGACCTGTTTGATTTTCCCGAAGAAGCCTTCAAGATGCGCTGGCAGTACAGTGAACTCCTCAAGCGCTATTCCCGCGTCCTGCAAAATATTACCGGCTCGCTGCAGTCGGTTCTTATGCTGGTGAAAAGCTACGGCGTCTGAGAAATATTACCCTGTAATTCCTGCTCTGATATCCCCTCCCCGAAAAACCTGCCTTTCCTCCTGGGCAGGTTTTTTTTGGTCAATTTTCCCGACATACGCGCCGATACCATATATGTCAGACGTGTAAGGGATTATGACCAAAATTATTTCGACAGCCCAGCAGACGGAAACCTACCTGCCCGTCTATCTCGATGCTATCCGTATCGACTCAATTGTCGATTTCGATTTGTATATCAAAATCGGCAATGATCTTATCCTGTATCGGGCGAAAGACCTGCCGTTTACAGAAAAGACCCGCTCCACCCTGCTGGAAAACAATGTCAAAAAGCTGTATGTCCCGCACCGCGAACGGCACCTTTATCAGCAGTATATCGAATCCAATATCAACAACATCATCGCCGACCCGGAAATCCCCGAAACCACCAAAGCCGGAATTGTCTACGATACCACCAAACTGCTGGTGAAGGATGTTCTGGCCAATCCGACGCTCGGGGAAAACATCCGTCGCAGCAAAGCGATTGTCGAAACCTCGGTTAACTATATCCTCAAGGGTCCGGAATCATTCCAGAATCTGCTGCGGGTGATGTCTTTCGATTATTATACCTATACCCATTCGGTCAATGTCTGCACTTTCTCGGTGGCCTTCGCTCGACATATCGGCTACAGCGATGAAGAACAACTTAACAAGCTGGGTACGGGCGCGCTTTTGCATGATGTCGGCAAAACCCGTATTTCAGACCGTATTCTCAACAAACGCACCAAGTTGTCGCCGATCGAGATGGAACTGATGAAGAAACACCCCACCTGGGGCGTCGAACTGGTTGGGGAAACCGGGTTGGTTGATGATGAGTCGGTGTATCCGATCATTCAACATCATGAAAGAGAAAACGGTACCGGGTATCCGGCCGGGGTGACCTCAGGCCAGATTCATGTTTTCGGCAAGATTGTCGGTATCGCCGATACCTTCGATGCCATGACCACTCAACGCGTCTATCAACGGGCGGTGGAGACATTTCCGGCGCTCAAGACGATGTTCTCGATCCCGGATCTTTTCGACCGTAAACTGCTCGAGCAATTCGCCTATCTTATGGGGCCGACCCAGGTTGGCCGCTATTAGAATTACTTCTCAGCTTTTTATTGCTATCATAAAACAATCCGCTATATTCGCTTCCACCTGATTAGGGAGGAATCGAATCATGAATAAATCGAAAATCTCCACACCCATGGCCCCCAAAGCAATCGGCGCCTACAGCCAGGGGATCAAAGTCTCGGCCGACTCCCTGATTTTTATTTCGGGACAACTCGGCCTGAAACCTGATACCGGTGAATTTATTTCCAAAGAAGTCGGCGATCAGGCCCAGCAGGCTATGGATAACATCGGCGAAATTCTCAAGGCTGCCGGCGGCGACTACAGCAATATCGTCAAAGCCACTATTCTGCTGGCCGATATCAGCGATTTCGCCACAGTCAATGATGTCTATGCCTCATACTTTGCAGCCGATCCGCCGGCCCGGGCGGCCTTTGCAGTCAAAACCCTGCCAAAAGATGCCCGCGTTGAAATCGAGGCAATCGCAGCATTGTAGCATCCATGACACGCAACAGCTATCTGTATCTGACCACTGAGGCAATTCTGGCGGCGGCCGGGGGACTTATTCTCCCGGTCTACGTCCTGTATTTCCGCTACTTCGAGGTTTCACTGTTTGAAGTAGCGGCGCTGGCCGCTGCCTTCGAAGCCACAATCCTCATATGTGAACTCCCGACCGGGATCTTCGCCGATCGCTATGGTCGCAAAAAGGCCGTAATTATCGGCTTCGCTCTCTTTGCTGTCGGCGGGGCGGTAATCATGGGGCATCGTGAATTTACCGGCTTTTTCATCGGTGAAATCCTGCTGGGGGCAGGGGAAGCCTTTATTTCCGGGTCGGCCGAAGCACTGGCGGTCGATTCATACAACAACGAACAGCGTTCAAAACAACTTCCGCAACTTTTCTCATGGCGCAGCCGTATTCGCATCGCGGTCTCAGCCATAGCCATGCTCATTGCGACCTCGATTTATCAGGCACAGATCGAATTTACCTTTTTTCCGATCCTGGCCGGGGGAGTGCTGGGGACAATCGTCGCCTGCTTTTTCTCACGGATGACCGGCGAGGCCGTTGCACCATTGCACAGCATCAAAGCCCAGCTTACATCAGTATTTGGACAATTCAATGCCGTGCCGATCATTAAGGTCGTGTTACTGCTTTCAATAGTCACAGCTTTCACCACCGAGGGCGTCGATCAGTTCTGGCAGGTGCTGGGCGCCGAGGTGCGGACCTTCAATGTGCAGTATTTCGGAATCATCACCGCCGCCGGGGCAGTGCTGGCCTTTCTTCTGGTCGGTCCGGTAGTGCGACGGTCAGGAACTAATCTCTCGCTGCCCATTTTACTGATGCTGCT
>CAZGLR010000084.1:0-15318 GCA_964526635.1 uncultured Ignavibacteriales bacterium
ACCACAGTCGGACGGCTCCGTCGGGATGTTCGCGAAGTCATTATGCTCACCGGCGATAACCATTTCTCAGCCATGGCCGTGGCGGCCAAAGTCGGTATCTCACGGATCGAGCCGGAAATGACACCGGAGAAAAAATTGTCGACAATCCATGCTCTCAAACGATCCGGATTCACGACTGCCATGGTTGGCGATGGCGTCAACGATGCTCCCGCGCTGGCTGCCGCCGATATCGGCATCGCCATGGGCAGCGGTACCGATATCGCCATGAAAGCCTCAGATGTGACCATCACCGGCAATCAGCTTTGGCTGGTAGTGAAAGCGCTTGAGATGGCCAAAGCGACCATGATCCGCCAGAATCTCTTCTGGGCGTTTTTCTATAATATCATCATGATTCCGGTCGCCGCCGGCATTTTGTATCCCTTTACCGGCTGGTCATTTACGCCGGCTCTGGCAGCCATCGCCATGGCTACGTCATCAGTCTTCGTCGTCTTCAATTCCCTCCGCCTCCGCCGCTTCACCCCGGAGGAGCCCAATCTCGATTCCTGATAAAAAAACACCCCGGGACTGACATCCCGGGGCGTGTGGGCACGATACATTACAGGAGGTTTTCTAAGAAACTGTTGGGCTATCTACTCTCTTTTTATTTATCAATCTTCTGTTTCAGTTCACGCAATTCCATCTTCAGTCGCCGGGTCTCTTCCCTGAGTAGATCCATCTCTTTTTTATGACGGTTCATTTGTTCGTCGAATTCTCGCATCGATTGACGATACTCATCGACATCAAAACGGGCGTCATTGTCACCGAAAAACATCGTCTTGAAACGTCGAAACTGGCCACGGGGATCTACCGATGGCATATTCCCCGGCCAGGAAAAGGCGTTCAATCCCGATGTGTCTTCGGCAACCTTTACAGTAACAGTCTGTTTGTTGCCATGGCGCAGAAACTCGATGTCAACTGTTTCGCCGGCGGCGGTGTTGGATATGACATCCTGAAGTTCCGATGTCCGGGCGACAGATTCATTATCGACCCGTATTATCACATCACCCGCTTTGAGACCGACGGTCTCGGCCGGAGAATCGGCAAATACCTCGGTGATTAAAACACCTGCACCGTTTTCAACCCCAAAATACTCACCCAGTTGTTCGGAAAGATCCTGCACCCCGACGCCGATATACGACGGCGGTTTTCCAAAATCACGGAATGTTTGTCCTGATGTGCCTGGAGCAATGTTGAAGCGATTACTATCAAAGGAACGTTTGTTGTCTGCCGGACGTCGACCGACCTCAATTTCAGTATGCAACTCCTTGCCGTCCCTGATATATTCCACTTCCAGCATTTCACCGGAGGTGAATTCGCCGACTATTTCAGCCAGATGCCCCGGCTCGGTAATTCCCCGGCCGTCAGCCTTGAGAATTATATCTTTTTTCTGCAATCCGGCCTTATCGGCAGGCGAATCTTTTATGACCTCAATTATCACGACCCCCTCGCTGGTGGCCAGATCAAAGGCCTCGGCCAGATCAGGGTCAATCTGCTGTGTATAGACGCCGATCCAGGGTGCCGCCGCAATGGTTGCAGCTAACACCAGAGACACTAAAGCGGCTATCATACCGCGTAGCCAGATTGTATTCAGTGAGTGCCGTGAAATCATATCTGTTTTTCCTCCAGACGAACAGGTTTCGTCATGCTTCGTCTGCTTGTACTCAGAACCTGCCATAACGGTTCCAGCCTCACCTGTCATTCCTCAACAAACCGTCGATAGGGTACCTTGAGCATACCCAACAGGCTATGGGAATTGTCCCATATTTCAGGAGATCAAAAAAAAAATTTGATTGGCCCGGAGGCCGATATGGCCCTGGTCCAATACCATAATTCTATGATTAACAACAGCTTACAGCCTATTAGTAATTTAGCTGTCAGTGTGGCACCCTGCTTGCAAAAGGAGATGATGAAAGAAATCGTGAATCGTTTAGCGCGGGCGGATTGTATGAAAGTTAGATTCACTTTGACGATGGATGATGTCATGATCAATGATCAGCATCTTGACAATATCATCCTTGACTGGGAAGAAGATGTAGATCAGGACGAGGTTCTGGAGTTATCGCAGAAATGGATAACGTCCAAAAATTTCCTGACCAGCCGCATGGTCGGTTTGACTCATGTTGGAGAATCTTCGCTGACAATTGAGCCGGTTGACTAAGGCGGGCATGAACTCAGCCGATAGAATAAGAGTATGAGTTTCAGCAGAAAGCAGTCAAACAGATGAATTTCCTGACGACAGCACAGCAGGTCGATATCAATCGGGCGGTGGCTGAAAACCAATCGCTGCTGCAGCCGATCAAGCAGTTTATTCTGGATCATTTCGGCCAGAACGGTCTCTATGCGGCGTATTTGCTGGTGGCCGCGCTGATCGTGCTACTGGTCTGGCAATTGATTCGTTTCTCGTTTCAGGTCATTTTGTTTATCGTGCTGCCGTCGGCAATCTCGTCTTTCGGGTTAAGTTTAGTATTGCCTTATGATTTCTTTTATCTGCTGCCGGCCACGACAGCATTATTTACTCTGGGACTTATTTTACGAACCGTAGCCTTCAATAAAGCGTAAAAGCCATACGTGATTTCTCCTTTCACGTTTCTTACACGCGCGAATTAGACGCCGGGGCGGCTCACCCCCGGCGTTTTTTTGTGTTCAATTGAGTGGCGATAATCTCCGGAGCGATTGTACTTTCCGGCATGAAAATCAAAAATATTATCGGCTGGGCGGCGGTCGTTATCACCACCGCTATCGCATCATTCTGGGCTTTCTGGGGCAGTATCGAAAATTTTCACGAGGGCTGGCACAACTACAGCTTCTGGATGAATGTCGCCCTTGAGGGATATCTATTCCAAGCGCATTTACTGGTGGACGGCCGATGAGATCGATGATGACAACGCGTGGATAATAGTCTATCACGGCCAGACCTTTCCGCGGTACAAATCCATGAAAATGGGCTCGCTGGCTTTTCGGGCGGTAAAAAACGTAGAATAGCTTAAAGGTCGGGGAGGGGATAAGGCAGCGCTTCATGCCGAAATAGCAGGGCGTTGGGGACAGATTATCTTCTGCTTGATTATGATTGATCGCTACTTCTTGACCACCGTCACTTCACCGGCCGAGAACGTATGTGTCGCCCCGTCAATATCCATGACCAGGCATCCCCGGTTATCGATATCAAGCGCCTTTCCAGTGATAACATCGCCCCTGAAATCCAGGGTGATTTCATGCCCTATCAAATTGGAATATTTCAGGATACGCTTCCGGAATTGCTTTAATCCGGACTTCGTAAAGTGCTTGTAGTCTTTCTCGAAGTTCCGTAGAAACTTCTGCAACAATTCCACGCGGCTGACCCGTTTGCGATTTTGAATTCGTACAGATGTCGCCTTCTCGGCAATGTCGGTCGGGAAACTCCTGTGGGTGTGATTAACATTGATACCCACACCGACAACCACATGATGCACATGGCCGATTTCGCCGGTCAACTCGGTCAAAATGCCGGCCACTTTTTTTCCTGCAATGAGGCAATCGTTGGGCCATTTTATCTGTACTTTGGTTTTGACCATTGGGCGCAGGGTGTCGGCCAGGGATAAGGCTGTCATGATCGATAATCCCGGGGCATCCTGCGGAGCCAGTTTCGGATACAAAATTATCGACAAATAAATACCCCGTTCAGGCAGCGACATCCAGTTGCGACCAAAACGGCCCCGCCCGGCGGTTTGGGATTCGGCGACAATCAGCGCGCCCTCGGGAATACGGGCGCCATCGGTATCACTGCCGGCCAGACGGGCGGCGATAGCGTTGGTTGATTGTACTGTCTGATAGGCATATATCCGTTTGCCGACAAATGATGTCTTCAGACCCAGGGCGATTTCGGTTTCGAGCAGCCGATCGGGCGCTTTGAAAAACGCAATATTGCCGTCGCGATCACGACGAATATCATAACCGTTTTCTTTCAACACCTTGACCGCCGAATAAATGTTCATGACATCGTGATCAAGGCGCTTCTTGAGACGATCGATGCGGTAGAAATGTTCCCGCTTCTGACGGATGATACTCAGTAATCGATCTGATAGCGTGTTGAGCGACTGATTATTCATCTTCGAGAATCTTGAGAGAAAAATCGGCGGCCGGCGCCGAGTGGGTCAATGCACCAATGGAAATGTAATCAACACCGGTCGCAGCGACATCGGCGATGGTGTTCAGCGTCACATTGCCCGAGGCTTCCAGCAGCACATCGTGGCCATGGGCATGCTCCCGGGTCAGGGCGACCATTTTCTTCAAATGCTCCGGTGATCGGTTGTCCAGCAATACACGCTTGATACCGGCATCGAGAGCTTCGCCCAACTGCTCTTCACTTTCGACTTCCACTTCGATATCGACCATGGCCGGATCAGTATGGAATCGCTTCAGGAACTCCTCCGACGACAGGTAGGACCTGACGGCATCGATAGCGTTGCTAACCGAACCGGCCGCCATCAGGTGATTATCCTTAATCAACACCATATCATACAGCCCGAAGCGATGATTCTCGCCGCCGCCGGTGGCGACAGCATATTTTTCCACATAACGCAGGCCCGGATTGGTCTTGCGAGTGTCGAGCAGTTTGACTTTATTTGTCCCGGCGGCCGTGACCATCGTATTCGTCAGGGTGGCTATGCCCGACAGATGCATCAGAAAATTGAGGGCGGTCCGTTCGGCGGTCAAAATCGACTGCAGGCGGCCCATGATCAGCGCGATGCGATCCCCGGAGGCAAAGGCCTGCCCCTCTTCGATTAAAAACTTGAATTCCAGTTTGGGGTCGATCGTCAAAAATGCGTATTCGCACAAAGGCAATCCGCACAGGATTCCCTCGGACTTGGCGATAATTTCTCCGACACCGGTACGATCCGATGGCGTCGTGGCCAGGGTGGTTATATCACCGACCCCGACATCCTCGTTCAGCGCTGTTTCAACCAGCTGCTGTAAAATCTTCTCACGGCTCGGCATGGGGATAAGTACTGGAGATGCTTACTTGTTGTCAATTAATATCGCCACCGGAAAAATGGTTTTCCTCACAGCCAATTCGACCATATATTGAGCACTCGAAAGAGGATAGTTATGCCGAAAAAAAATCTGACTGTTGCGGTTCTCGGCTATGGCTCCCAGGGGAGAGCTATGGCTCTCAATCTTCGTGATGCCGACGTGCCGGTAATCGTTGGTCTGCGTGAAGATTCACCAACACATGATACCGTCCGGCGTGAAAATATCGCTTCGATGGCGCTCGAAGACGCCGCAAACGCGGCCGAGGTCATCATCATTGCCCTGCCGGATCATGTCCATGGTCAGGCACTAAATGACGATTTCTTCAGGCAAATGACCGGGAAGCCATCGCTGGTGTTTCTGCATGGCTCCTCTATTCATTTCGGACTGGTCGCACCACCAAAGAAATTGCCCGTGCTCCTTCTGGCGCCCCATGCCCCTGGCGTGGCCGTACGGGAAAATTTCATATCGGGTGAACCATATTCGGCCTTTTATGGCATCTATTCTGGCCCCAAAAAGGCCGGCGCAGATCTGCTGAAATGGCTGGCCGGGAAAGTCGGTATCCCTGAATCACATTTGATTAAAACAACCTTTGAACACGAAGCGGTCGGGGATCTTTTCGGCGAACAGGCGGTATTGTGCGGCGGACTGGCCCGGATGCTCAAGTTAGGCTATGAGACACTGGTCGATGGCGGTCTGTCACCGCAAAACGCTTACCTCGAAGTCTGTTATCAGCTCGATTTGATTGTGGATCTGGTCAAAAAGTATGGCCTCTCGGGGATGTTCGACCGTATTTCGCCGTTGGCCCGCTACGGTGCCATGCGCAACGGCCACAAAATCATCCCTGATTCGGTCGGTAAGAACATGGCCAAAATCCTGGCCGAAATAGAATCCGGCAAATTTATTCAAATTGCCGCCAAAGATGATATGAAATCATCGGCCGAGGCAAAAAACCGCGTGACCAATTCGACTTTCGATAAACAGGCCCGCAAATTCAGCAAGGCGTAAAACAGATCATGATCTCCGACACCAAGCGCCGCGCCAAAAAGATAATCGAACTGCTCAAAGCCGAATTTCCCGAGGCGAAGTGTTCGCTGGATTATAAAGCCGCCCATGAACTGCTGATCGCGACCATTCTTTCCGCCCAGACGACTGACGAAGCGGTCAATAAAGTGACGCCATCGCTTTTTGAAAAGTACCCGACTCTTGAGGCGTTTGCCGCCGCTGACATAAACGAATTACAAGACGCTATCAAGTCAATCGGCCTGTATCGCAATAAAGCCAAATCGATCAAAAATGCCGCGACCATGCTTCTTCACGAATACGGCGGCCGTATGCCCGAAACGCTGGATGAAATCACCAGACTCCCCGGGGTCGGCCGCAAAACCGGCTCGGTTGTTTTGGGCACATGGTTTGGCAAGGCCGAGGGGATTGTTGTCGATACCCACGTCAAGCGAATCTCAAAACTGCTCGGCCTGACCGATAAAACCGATCCGGACAAAGTCGAGCAGGATCTGATGAAAATTATCCCGCGTAAAGAATGGATACTCCTGACTCATCTTTTGATTGATCATGGCCGCGCGATATGTATTGCCCGCCGTCCGCGCTGCGAGATATGTGTGTTGAACCAGCAATGCCCCTCGGCAATAGTCTAACACGACCCGTTACTATTCTATTCCAATTATCCCGATGAATTTTTTATCCCATCCCCGGTATAGTTGATAAACCTCAAACCAGTATGTATAAAACGTCTCCGGACGTTGCCCATAGAACCTCCATCCGTACAACGTCCGCACTATCCCTATTTCTCCCTGCCTTTACAGGGCGAATAGAGACTTATTTCCTCTACTAAAACCAGTTGTAAATCTGAATTTTTTTTGTATATTCACGGCTCCGGTGCGCTTGTGGAGACGGTAGACATAACGCGCTAACCAATGGGGCCTTAGGGGTGTGGATATGAAACGGATGATGATGAAAATCGCTGTTTGTGTATTTGTTTTCGTGATAGTGCTCGGCGCCACTACCGCCACTGTCGCCAAAGAACGGCCGATTCGGTTTGCGATTATCGGTGACCGTACCGGAGGCCATGATCCCGGCGTCTATGGCCAGTGTATCCGGGAAATCGAATATCTCAAGCCGGAATTTGTCGTCACAGTCGGCGACATGATCGAGGGCTATACCGACGATACGACTGTCCTTAACAACGAATGGGATGAATATCTTGGCCTGCTGGAGCCGTTGTCGGCGCCGATGTACTTTACCTCCGGCAACCACGACATCCTCAGCGATATTCAGTCCGAAGTATACCATCAGCGAATCGGTGAATCGAATTACAGCATGACCTATGAACAGGTGCTGTTTGTCTTTTTTGAAAACGGCCGCTGGGAGGAAAGCAGCCAGATCCCCGGCGAACGAATCCAATGGCTGATTGATGAACTCAGCGCCAATGACCAGATGCCGTATAAAATAGTCTTTATGCACAAACCGTACTGGTACAAATCCACTGCCGAGGGTAAACCGGATACCCTTCACGCGATTTTCAAACGCTACGATGTCGATGCTGTCTTTACCGGCCATTTCCATCAGTATTTCACCGGTGAGTTCGAGGGGATCAAATATACCGGCATTGGCAGTTCCGGCGGCGGAACATATCAGGGCCCGACCGACATGAAATACCATTTTGCCTGGGTGACTATCGATGGTACCGATCTCCATGTTGCACCCATAGAGATGGGCGCGGTGAAGCCGTGGGATTATATCACCGAAAATGATCTCCGGGTCTGTACTAAAATGCAGAAATTCGGCCTTGCTGCCGAGAAAATCATATTGCCTGAAAATATGCCGCTCACCGGCCGGCAGTTCAAATTGACGGTTAAAAACCTCGTCGATGGCCAGACCCTGGCTGATACGATTCGCTGGCAAAACACCGAGAACTGGACAATCGAGCCAGCCGAGATGACAGTCGAACTGGCTTCTGGTGAAAGTACGGTTTTGACCTTTACAGCCTCATGTTCCGGCGATGTGTATCCGCTGCCGCAGGCGGAGATGAGATTTCCCTACGACGATGGCAAGAAATCCAGTGCTGGATTATCGCTCTTGATCGGCCGCGAGGCAACTTGTGTCATGGCCGACAAAAAACCGAAAATCGACGGCACCCTCACCGAGGCCTGCTGGGTGCAGCCGGTTACCGATCTTATGACTGCCGAGGGCGAAATGAAAACCGAGCCAGTCGAATTCTACTTTGCCTTCGATAAGAAAAATCTATATGTGGCTGCGCGCTGCACTGAGACGATGGTCGATTCGATCTATGCCGTTGTTGACAAACATGACGGCCCGGTCTATGGCGAAGACTGTGTCGGCTTTTTCATTCAGCCCGATTATGATACGGCCGTCGCGTACCAAGTATATATCAGCGCAGCCGGGACCGTGTTTGATCAGAAGCTGTTGCTGAACGAATACGGCTTTATAGATCATCTCCATTCCTGGAATGGGGACTATAGGGTCCAGACCTCTCGCACCGATAACCAGTGGGTGGTCGAGGCCGCCATCCCGTTAAAACAATGGGGTGTACAAGCAGACAGCGGCGAAAAAATGGGGATCAATTTCCGCCGCAAGCAGCATCGTCTCGGAACAGCCTCCGACTGGCAACCGATCGAATACGATCCCCGGTTCTACGGTGTCCTTCATTTAAAGCAGGCTGCCGCAGAACCGCCGAAATGACAACACGGGAGTTTTGTGATGTACAATGACAAGATTATGGATCATTTTCAGAACCCGCGTAATGCCGGTGAATTGAAGGATGCCGATGGTGTCGGCACTGTCGGTAACCCGGCCTGCGGCGATGTGATGACCATATACATAAACGTAAAAAGCAACATGATCACCGATATCCGCTTCAAGACTTTCGGCTGTGGCGCCGCGATAGCGTCGAGCTCGTATACCACCGAGTTGGTTAAGGGAAAGACGATCGACGAAGTCGAGAAATTCACCCGCAATGATGTCTCCGAGGGACTTGGCGGGCTGCCGCCGATCAAGATGCACTGCAGCAACCTGGCTCTCGATGCCCTGCGTGAAGCGATTAAAAATTACCGTGAAAAGCAGGGCAACGGTAATTAGGCCAACCCCTGTGAGTCAATATAACTTCCGGCGGGCAGATCTTGTCCGCCGTTTTATCAAAGGCATCGGATGCCGGAACTTCCCGAAGTAGAAACAGTTTGCCGCGGCCTTCGCGAAACAATCGTCGATCAGACGATCGAGACTGTTACAATCAAACCCACCGCTCAAATTTATCCATCGAAAACAAAGTTTGCCCGCCTGCTGCGCAAAGCGACAATCACGACCATCGATCGGCGTGGCAAGAATATCCTGATCCGCCTTTCCAACGACTTTACCCTCTGGGTGCATCTTAAAATGACCGGCCATTTTTATTATCTCGATGACAGCCATCCGACCGGTAAACACGATCATGTCATGTTTAACTTTGCCGATAATCCCCTGACTTTGCGGTTCAACGATTATCGCCGTTTCGGACGCCTGCGAATTTTCCCGACTGCCACGGTCATGCAGCAGCCGGGCCTGGTCGAACTCGGTCCGGAACCACTGGAGATTTCAGTCGAAGAATTCATCGCCCGAACCCGGCGGACCAGCCGCATGATCAAACCGGCCCTGCTGGATCAATCGTTTCTGGCCGGGCTTGGGAATATTTATGCCGACGAGTCGCTCTTTCTCTCCAAAATTCATCCCAAGCGACTAACTGACTCAATCGCCCCCCGTAAGCTCCGCGAATTGCATAGCCATATTCAAAACCTGCTGAACCGTTCGCTGGAACTGATGGGCACCTCGGTCGATACGTTTGCGGGGATCAACGGCAATCCCGGCGAATTCCAGAAATATTTGTTGGTCTATAGTCGTGAAAATCAGCCGTGTGTAGTCTGCAGTCGCCCGGTGATTCGGGAGAAAATAGGCAGCCGCAGCGCCCATTTCTGCCGCTACTGCCAGCGGCCGCCAGGAGTCAAGAAAGTCGCCGTTTCTGTTTGACCGGCCACGGTCTTGACTTGTCGCGCTAATTACGTACCTTAAATGCTTTACACCTGTATCCGGCAGATAGAAAACGAACATAAGAGAATGGAGTCTACCATGATATCGAAATTGGGAATTGTCGGCTGCGGACAGATGGGCGGCGGTATCGCACAGGTGGCTGCGGCGGCCGGCGTGAAGGTAATCGCCCGTGAAGTCTCCGGCGAATTGTGGAAGAAGGGCTTCGCCCGCATTGAAAAGAATCTTGATAAAGCGATCGAAAAGGGTAAGGCTGATCAGGCGCTCAAGGACAAAGTCATGGGCAATTTGAGCGGAACGACTGAACTGTCTGAACTGGCCGATTGCGATCTGGTGGTCGAGGCGATTGTCGAACAGATGGAAGCCAAAGAAAAAGTCTTCAAGGAACTCGATAAAATCTGCAAACCGGAAACAATCCTGGCTACCAATACGTCATCACTGCCGGTCGGCGATATGGCCGCCGTGACCCAGCGCCGCGACAAATTCTGCGGTCTGCACTTCTTCAACCCGGTACACATGATGAAACTGGTCGAACTGGTCCGCACGATCGACACCTCCGATGAGACTATCGCCGTCGCCCGCGAATTCGCCGAAGCCTGTGGCAAGACAGTCGTCGATGCCCAGGATCGTCCCGGATTTATCGTCAATGCCCTTTTGGTGCCATATCTGCTGGATGCTATCCGCATGCTTGAAAACGGTGTCGCGTCGCGCGAGGATATCGACCAGGGGATGATGTACGGCTGCGGACACCCGATGGGACCGTTGACTCTCAACGATTTCATCGGTCTCGATACCATGCTGCACATCGCCGATATCATGTTCGAAGAATACAAAGATCACCATTATGCCGCTCCGCCGTTGCTGCGTCGCATGGTCAACGCCGGATATCTCGGCAAAAAATCCGGACGCGGTTTCTACGACTACACCAAAAAGTAATCTGATGATCGAAAGGATACACTAATGGACTTTGAATATCTGGATATCAAAATCGAGGATCAGGTGGCGCTGGTTACCATCACCCGCGAAAAAGCCATGAATGCCCTCAATAAAGACGTGCTCAAAGAGCTGCACAAATTTCTGTCATCCAGCTGGCTGGGCGCCGATTTCCGCTGTGTGGTCATCACCGGCGCCGGGAAAGCGTTTGTCGCCGGGGCCGATATCGGCGAACTGGCCGCGCTCAACGCCGCCACCGCGGCCCAGACCGCCGAAATCGGTCAGTGGGTAATGAAGTCGATTGAGAATTTTCCCTGCCCGGTTATTGCAGCAATCAACGGTTTCGCACTGGGCGGAGGCTGCGAACTGGCTATGGCCTGCGATATTCGCCTGGCCTCCGCAAAAGCCAAACTCCGTCAACCCGAAACCAACCTTGGTATTATCCCCGGCTATGGCGGTACCCAGCGGCTGGTGCGGCTGGTCGGCAAGGGCAAAGCCAAACAGTTGATTTTCACCGGTGATATGATCGATGCCGCCGAGGCATACCGTATTGGCCTGATCGATGAAGTCTATGCTCCCGATGATCTGCTGCCGAAAGCGCTCGAGATGGCAAAAAAGATCGCGTCCAAGAGCGCGCCCTCGATAAAATTGGCCAAGCTACTTATCAATCAGGGTAGCGAGATCTATTTGTCGGCGGCGATTTCAGCCGAGGGCAGCGCCTTTGGCACCAACTTCGGTTATGCCGACGCCAAAGAGGGTCTCACGGCCTTTCTGGAAAAACGCAAACCGGAGTTTAAGCATAAGTAAAATTGCGAGAATAATATTGGCTTCGTACGGGCGGGGATCTCCTCGCCCGTCGAAAGGTTGCATCAAACTCTGACGGTTGATTCCATCATTTTGGCCCGGGTTCAAAGACCCCGGGCCACCCGGTTAGACTATTGAAGCATCATCCCCGCGGGGTGTGGCATTCAGATCAACGCCAACTTAGCTCATCTACCCGGTACCACACCCACAGGGTGTGGCATTCCGGCAAATAGCAACTTAGCTCATCTACAACATAAACCCACGACTCCGCAGCGTAGCTGCTGCGTAGTGAGCGACAGATCGTAAGCATTAATCAATTGGTAGCCCGATTCGGCAGGATCGGGCGAATACTTCGTGGTTGGCGTACGTCCTCGTGCGCCAACATTGCTTTGCTGGCGGTCGCGGACGTCCGCCAGCCACTATAACCGGGTTGCCTACAGGCTTTAAACGCACGCCGGCAATCACATCATCTCTTACAGCCAACCATCTCCTGCCGTATATCCTGTATATCGCCAAGAGGGGAAAACCATGAACATCCACTGGATCCAGCATGTACCGTTTGAACATCTGGGAGCAATCGAGCAATGGATCTCAGGTCGCGGACATACCGCCTCAGTCACCCGGGTGCATCAATCGGGCTATACGTTTCCATCGCCCGAGGATTTCGATGCATTAATCCTCATGGGGGGGCCGATGAATGGCGAAGACCATATCAACTGCCCCTGGCTGATTAAAGAGAAGGAACTGGTCAAAGACAGCATCTGCTCCGGCAAAAAAGTTCTCGGCATCTGCCTCGGCGCCCAGATTATCGCCTCGGCCCTGGGCTCACGAATATATACCTGCCGGAACAAAGAAGTCGGCTTCTGGCCGGTGCAGACGAATGTCGTCGCGCATCATCCGCTGGGCGATCTCTTCGATGATGAAACTATGGCTTTCCACTGGCACGGCGAAACTTTCGATCTCCCGCTCGATGCTGTCCGGCTTATCTCCAGCGACAACTGCCTTAATCAGGCCTTTGCTATCGGCGATACTGTCTTCGGCCTGCAATGCCATTTCGAGATGACCCCCGATGGCGCCAAAAGTCTGATCGATTATTGCCCTGCCGATATCAATGCCGTTGGGCCGTTCATTGAGTCACCCGACAGGATGCTGGGCGATGAGCGGCGTTTCGAAGAGATCAATAAACGCATGCATCGCATCCTGGATCGGTTTTTGAAATGAATAGTCTCTTTATGGCTCCCATAATCAACCCTTGACCAGGACCATCATTTTCCCTATCACTCTATTATGAAATATATAACTTCAAAACAGACTCAGTGGTCCGAGCAGCCGGGCTACAATCGCGGTGTGATGATGCCCTATGGCATCGAGGGCTATGACGATGTTCAGGTCCAGGTGACCGATATCCATGCCGGCAGTACCGTCGGCAACCATTATCATCCCAAACAAACCGAGTTTATCTATATGCTTGAGGGGGCGTTGACCCTGAAACTCGAAAAAGGGACTATCACCGCCGAAGCCGGCGACCTTGTCGTCATCGAACCGGGTGATGTCCATGCCGCGGCCAACGATGGCGAAATCACCGCGAAACTGCTTACTGTCAAAGTCAATGGCTCCCCCGATGATTCAGTCTGGATGGATGAGAAGTAGGCCGAGAGGGGGATGTATTGAATGCTGCCCATCTTCATGTCATGCTCAATCATTTCCCGATTTTCGGCATAATGTTCGGATTCGCATTTCTGGTTATCGGCATGGTCTTCAAAAAGCCAATTCATATCAAATCGGCAATGTGGATTGTGATCATAGTCGCGCTGGCGACAATCCCCGTGTTCCTTACCGGCGAGGGTGCCGAGGAAGTGATCGAGGGCTACCCCGATATCTCCAGAGAGGTGATTCACGAGCATGAGGAATGGGGTGAAAAGGCCCTGATTGTGACTCTGCTGATCGGGATAATCGCGTTGATTGGATTTTTACTCCAGATATTCACCAAAACGCTGTCACCAGGGGTACCCTGGGTGCTACTGATTTTAATCCTGGGTGATTTTGTCATTCTCTATGAAACCGCTGAACATGGCGGCAAAATTATCCACAGAGAATTCGAGGCCGGCCAAAAAACCCCCAGCGATTACGATTTTTACGAGGATATCGATACCCTTGATGCCGGTGATTAGGCCGGTACCTTTTTGGAATTCCATTGCCAAAAAAAACGCCGCGATCTGGCGATCGCGGCGTGGGCACGGTATTACTGCATAAGGACACGTTTTGAGCGATGGGCGCGGGAGGTGTTTTCTATGAAGTGGCCCATCGCCATTAATCTGAATAAGTAAGAGTCTCTCAGTCTTTTGCTTCGCTTAGTCGTTGCGATCAAACGGCATGGCACTGTAATCCCAGCAGCCGGCTTTGGCGAAATCGGAAGAACCGTCGACATGCTTGTCACACAACCACCAGTTACCGTTCTTATCAACATGGACCTTCATGGCGCGAGCGCCATTGTACTGAACACCATTTCCAAATTTGTTATTTTCACGTGACATGATAACCTCCGTTTTTTCTTTTTTTCTTCTGCGTGAGTTAACTGCTGTTTATGACTTCTATAGCCTGTAACAAGTTTGTCTAATAAATGTTCCAAATTATAATAAATATTTAGACAATTTTGAGACAATTTCCACGAAATTCTTTTATTCCCTTATTGAATAACAACTTAGCATTACTGCGCCGGTTTTTCACTAAGATGTTTTACAAATGCCCCTGCTTGATCGTATAATGAAAGAAGATGAAATCAAGATACGACATGGTAGCTCGGCTGAACGCTTTGTTTCTTTTTCTGTTCTTGTTTCCCACCCTGGCGATATCTGCCGATGATGATGACTTCTTTCCCGGCATCAAGGGATCGTTTTCTTCAAGATCATATCGATGTATTATTGAAAACAAGAGCATCGATTATGGCAGTATGGTCAGGGTTGAGTTGATCGAGGGGGAAATATTCCGCCGGGGAGATTCAGCAAGCCTTGATTATTTTTACATGGGGACCGGACGGGTAATTGTTCTCGATCAATCCGGTTTATTCGGTCCGGGTCGTAGCGAGTATGATTTCTTCGCCGCATATCTCTGTGCCCATGATCTGGCTGGTCAGCTTGATTTGTCGGAAGACGATTGGGAGCGGGGCAGGATTGACCATCAGAACTGGGACCGTCTCCGGTTCATGATCAGAACCCCGCATTCGAAATTCGGAATTGATCTGCCGGGTGAACTGAAGCTGTGGAACCCCGATGATCAGCATCCGCCGCCGATATGGTTCGATGCTGTCCTCGACGCCAATTCGCGTCTTGCCCTGTATCTGACTCCGGATATATCCGAGCAACTGCATCTGTATATCAATGATATTGAACTTGAGGACCCCTATTTGGTGGGTGGCTTTACAATCGATCAGCATTTGGCGTCCCATGTGCCCAAAATCGACTCCACCGAGATTGATATAGA
>CAZGLR010000085.1:0-14585 GCA_964526635.1 uncultured Ignavibacteriales bacterium
TGTGGTGGCGGCATCGGCCCGGATCGTATCGGCCAGAGCAATCGCGCCATAATAGGTGCCATCGACGGCAACATGCACGGCGGTCGCCTCTTCCGCCTTTTCGATATCCTTGCACTGATTAAGTTCTTCCTCGGAGATACCCTCGCTGGATACAAATGATTTGCTGCCGACGACGATCCGGCGGCCCTCGACATTGGCGGTAATACCAAGACCCGGAAGATAGACATGATCTGTTGGTGCGGCCAGATTAAGGCCAAGTTGCGCGGCTTTTTCTTTTATAGCCAGACCCGCCGGATGCTCGGTCACCTGTTCGACTGAGGCGGCATAACGCAAAACCTCGATTTCTTTGAAGCCCTCGGCGGCCAGGACATCTTTGACCTGAGTCCGGCCCTCCGTCAGCGTTCCAGTCTTATCGAACACGACACTGTCGACCTGACTCATTCGTTCGAGTACGGCGCCATTGCGATATAAAATTCCGAGGCGCGCGGCCCGTCCGGTACCGACCAGGATAGCGGTCGGCGTGGCCAACCCCAGGGCACAGGGACAGGCAATGAGAAGCACGGCCACTGGTGCGGTGAGCACCATGGTGGAGCCCGGTGCAAGTAACGCCCAGATAATCAGGGTCAGGAAAGCGATACTCATGACAATCGGGACAAATACGCCGGCTACCTTGTCGGCCAGCCGCTGGATGGGAGCTTTTTTGCTCTGGGCTTCGTAGACCATGCGGGTCATCCGACCGAGTACGGTAGCGGCTCCGGTGCGGGTGACGCGCAGAGTAAATCCGCCGGCCTGATTGATCGTACCGCCGATAACCGTGTCGCCCTCGGTTTTGGTCACCGGTTTCGATTCGCCGGTGATCATCGCTTCATCGATTTCGGTTCGACCGTCGGTGACAACGCCATCGGCCGGTACCGATGATCCCGGCCGTACCCGGACAACATCGCCGGCCGTCAGCTTATCGAGGGGAATCTCAGTTTCAGTGCCATCGCTGTTGAGCCGATAAGCCACTCGCGGCAACAGGGCGGTCAGACTTTCGGCGGCATCCTGCGCTTTGCGGCGGGCACGATCCTCGAGGCTTCGCCCAAAGAGGATAACCGCGATGATCATAACTGTCGTTTCGAAATAAATCGGCCCGGTGCCATCGCCGAACCATATCGACAACGCCACGATAATTGAATAGACGAACGCTGTTCCCGAGCCAAGTGAGATCAGCGTGTTCATATCCGCGCGGAAGTGGCGGGCCTGACGGAGGGCATCGGTAAAGAAGCGCCGTCCGGCATATAATACCGGCAAAGTCAAAACGAATTGAATCGCCACCGATATCGGCAACGGAATCATATAGAGATGCAGGGCATGCTGGCCAAGATGCAGAAAGATGATGACGTGCATAATGATCAGCACCATGATGACATTGGCGTACGAGGTCGTCGGAACCACGTCACGCTCCCGGTCGTCGATATGGAAATCGGCTTCATAGCCGATTTTGCTGATATCATCGATCAAATTGCGACTGTCGTAGATGCCCTCGATAACATCAATTGTACCGGTTCCGGTAGCCAGATTGATGCGGGCGTCGGCGATTCCGGGAATTTTTTTGAGGCCGTTTTCCAGCGCTGAAACACACCCGGCGCAGCGCATGTTAAAAATATCAACTGTCTCGCTGCGCACGGGCACATCCAGTCCGGCCTTTCGGATCTCATTGATCGCGCGGGCTACGTGGCCGTTGGGTGCCCCGGTTGAGATCAACCGGAAATTCACCCGACTGCTTTTGCGGTCGACTTCGATATCGGCCAGCCCCTCGATACCCTGCAGATGCAGGATAAGGCGATCGGCGGTCTCCCGGCCGCGGAGGCTGGTAATCGGCAGCGATATTTTATCGGCTGTTTTGATCATATATTATAATACGGCGTCAAGATCAGCAATGAGATCATCAATGTGCTCAATACCCACCGAAAGACGGATCAGGCTGTCGGAGAGACCCTTCTCCTCCCGGATTTCCTGTGGAATTGAGGCATGAGTCATCACCCCCGGATGCTCAATTAATGATTCGACACCGCCGAGCGATTCGGCCAGTGTAAAAACTTTAGTTTTGGAAACTATCTCAAGGGCTTTCTCCTTGCCGTCCTTGATGATAAATGAAATCATCCCGCCCCCGGCCTTCTGCTGGCGCCGGGCGATATCGGCCTGCGGATGAGAATCCAGGAAGGGATAAATCACCTTTTCAACCTTGCTGTGATTCTCCAGAAATTCGGCGATTTTGACGGCATTCTCGCAATGACGCTGCATACGCACGGCCAGGGTCTTTATCCCGCGATGAGCGATAAAGCAGTCAAATGGTCCCGGGACCGCCCCGGCGGCATTTTGTATGTACTTCAACTGATCATAGAGTTCCTGATTACTGGTTATGATCGCACCGCCGACAGTATCGGAATGGCCTCCAATATACTTGGTGGTTGAATGGAGAACCAGATCCGCACCCAGTTCCAGCGGCCGCTGGAGAATCGGCGACATGAACGTATTGTCGACCATAACCGGGACATTTCTGGCATGGGCGGTATCGCAAATTCGTTTGATATCCGCGACCTTGAGCAGGGGATTGGTCGGCGATTCCATCCAGACCATTTTGGTATTCGGTTTGAAAAACCTCTCCAGGTCGACCTCGCCGGATAACTCGGTGAAGTCGAATTCGATGCCCTGCTTCTGAAAGATATTGGTAAACAGGCGATATGTTCCGCCATAGATATCATCGCCTGAGATGACATGATCTCCCGGACGAAGCGTTTTGAACAGCGCATCGATAGCGGCCAGACCCGAAGCAAAAGCCAGACCGTATTTACCATCCTCCAATGACGCCAGGGCGGTCTGATAGGCGGTACGGGTCGGGTTATCGGTGCGGGAGTATTCATATCCCTTGCAGACGCCGGGAGCTTCCTGGGCATAGGTGGAAGTCTGGTAAATCGGTACAATGACAGCACCGGTTTGGGGATCGGGTTCGGATCCGGAGTGAATAGCGCGAGTGGCGATGTGATAGTTCGAAGACGAGTCCTTGCTCATAGACACCTTTCCTGTTTGAAATCATTGCGGTTGGAGAATATACGTATCAATCGGCGGGCAGCCAAATCAAAAAAGCCCGGTACCGAGTTACCGGTACCGGGTTGTGAATTACACATTATGGCTGTTTTTCGTGTGTAGCAATTCTGTCCTACTTGATCCCCAGGGCAATAAGGAGGCTGGGGCAACGGCGCAACAAGTCTTTTCTGATTTTCTGACGGGCTCGATGCAAATACCAGCGAACAGTCGCTTCCGGCATTTCCATGATATTGGCGACATCATCGATCTGACAGCCTTCGATATCACGAAGGATAAAGGCTGATTTCTGTTTACCGTTGAGGCGTTCGGTCGCCGCATGAATATGTTCGCGCAGGCGGGTCGAGCGGAAATTGGCTTCGGGATTGTCGCGATGATGTTCCGCTGTCTCACGGACATTGTCCAGTGGTTCATGGCGATGCCGGCGATGCTTGCGCATATAGTCGATTGAGGCATTCACGGTTATTCGATACAACCAGGTGTAAAAGCGCTTGGATTCATCGTAACGCCAGAGATTCTGTGAAGTTTTGACGAAGACATTCTGAGTGATATCGGCGGCCTCATCATAGTCACCGACCATTTTATAAGCCAGGGCAGCCACCTGATTACGGTATCGGTCAATGAGTTCACTGAACGCGCGTTCTTCGCCGCTTTTAATCCGGCCGATAATTTCCTTGACTTCCAGTTCGTCCTTGTCTTCTCCCGCCAGTTGCGCCGCTGATCCCTTCTGCGATTTCGAAATCGTAACTTTACTCACCGTCATCCCTCGTTTTCATCGGTTGGCCGAATCCACGATAAAAAGGCATTGTGGACTGTAAATAGTTATGTTTACCTGAAAAAACAACCAGCACCTGTCTTTGTTCCCATCATTAATTTTTTTTTCAATGAAATCAGGTATACTGTCGTATAGACAGCTCCCTCGTTAAGCACAATATGGGTAATATATATCCAATTTCAAAGTGTTTTTTTTCGAATATGTGAAATTTCTTTTTAGCCTGGGATTATAAAAAAACCCGACGGTGGTATCCCGCCGGGCACATACGGAATCGTCTTTATAACTACTTGTTCAATATATACTTATACGGGTTGAGGTGTTTCCCGTGGCGAATTACTTCATAATGGACATGCGGACCGGTTGATGATCCCGAGTTCCCGATAGTCCCGATAACATCACCACGTTTAACCCGCTGGCCGACTTTCACTTTGAATTCATTCAGATGACCAAAGCGAGTCTGATAACCGTAGCCGTGATCGATCGTGATCATGCGTCCCAGGCCACCATTTTTCCCGACTGACGTCACTTTACCATTGGCCGTGGCATAGACCGGAGTACCGACCCGGTTGGCGATATCGAGCGCGGCATGGAAATGGCGCTGGCCGGTGAACGGATGCGTGCGGTAGCCATAGCCACTGGAGAAATATCCTTCACTGGGCAAAATCGACGGCGTATGATCCAGCAGGTCTTTTTTATCTTTCAGCAGCTCGTATACTTCCTGGTACCGGTCTCGTTCGAATTCAGACAGACGCAGGAGTTCATCGACGTCGGTCAAAACAGAATAGGCCGAGGCGGTGGCTTCGGTGATCGAATCATAGAATTTATCTTCCGGACCACCAATACCGAGCAGGCGCGCCTCGGGATCAATTTCCGGCAGATCGAAGATGGTGCGAATCGCTTCTTCTTTGGCCACCAGAGTATTATAGCCTGATTTCAGGCCGCCGATCGTTTCTTGCATGTCGGCATACTGCTGGGCCAGAAGCTGGTTTTCGCGGGTCAGCCGATCGAGGCGGGCCTGATCCACGCGTTCACCGAAATATTCCGCCAGAAGAAAAACATTGAGGACCACGAAGCAGACGCAAAAGACGCCCACTGTCCATAGCAATGCTATCGGTAGTGCAAACTGCTTAAGTTCGCCCCCTCGTCGGGGAACGACCATAACGGTAATTTTATCATTGAACATAAGCACTGTCTCTTGGAGTTCTCGAATCTTCCCTTATCCCGAAAAACGATCAATTATATCGTTTGGGCCGGATACTGTCAAGGTAAAAACTATTATCTTTTTACCTGTCAAGTTCTTGGGAGACTCGGCCTCCTTCCTATTTAATTACCGAATACTCTGAGCGAAGTATTTTATTCAATACCCGAATAAACTTCTCCGGCTGCAGGGTCTGCAGGCTGTAGAGATGCCAGCAGATCTTCTTCGGTTTTTTGTATCTCTCCTTCTTCTTTGGGGACATTCCGACTGCCCTTAATTTTGAGACATTATGAGCAGAAAGAGTTGCCCCGCTCATAATATCGGCCATTAATTACCGTACTTTAGACGGTATAGGCTTGCAATCGACATGCCCTGCGCACGAGTTGACCCAAAAAAAACGATGATTTTGATGGTCGTTGAATCTCAATAACTTAGTACGGCGTACTGATGCTCAACAATTGCACACTGCGCAAAAGAATTTATAAATGGTATAGGCGATTTCCGATAAAGGGCAGGAAAAATCCTTCAATTTCGGCGATTTCGGCACGGCCGATGTTTAATCGGTGCTCAATAACGGCATCGAACGATACCCAATTACAAGCGCTCCACGACACCGGCGATAAGGTCTCGCAACTTCGGTTCAGCCCTGGTGGCAATCCCCACCACCATCTCGAGGTTGCATGGCTCCATGGCATCGGGCAGCCCCATATCGGTGATGATGGAGACACCCATCACTCTCGTCCCCTGCTGGCGGGCGACAATGACTTCGGGGACAGTTGACATTCCGACCGCGTCGGCGCCGAGGATCCGGAGCATCCGATATTCCGCCGCGGTTTCGAGGTTGGGACCGGGCACAGCAACATAGACACCCTTGCGAACCGGTATTTTTAATTCCACTGCGGTGCGTTCGGTCAGATCAACCAGTTCAGAATTATAACAATCATACATATCGGGAAAGCGAACGCCCAGGCGGTCATCATTGGCTCCAATCAGTGGATTATTAGCGATGAAATTGATATGATCGCAGATAATCATAATATCGCCGCCTCTAAACTGGGGATTGAGGCCGCCGGAGGCATTGGAAACTATCAGCGTCTCTACGCCCAGTTCCTTGAACACCCGGACCGGGAAAGTCACCTGTTTGAGTGTATACCCTTCGTAATAATGAAATCGTCCCTGCATCGCGACGATTGGCTTGCCCTTCAGGGTACCCAATAACAGGCGGCCATGATGTGATTCCACCGTGGATACCGGAAAATGCGGGATATCATCATAGGCGATGGTATCCTCTACTTTTATGGCGTCGGCCAGGGCGCCCAGGCCGGTTCCGAGGATAATACCGATCGATGGTGTGATGTTCGTTTTGCTTTTTATAAAGCCGGCGGCATCGGCGACCTTGTCAAACAGGTTTTCCATTGTCTCAGCACGTTCCCTTCTTTTCGTATTATCGCTTCCGAGTTGTATGTTCTTTAATCCACGAAGATACAACATCAAGGACCTGCGGGGCAATGGTTTCTTCAATCTTCGCGTAGTCCATCGGATCACCGGTAGCGCTGGTCTGGAAGAGATGATTAACATGTTCAATCTTCTCGATAGTCACCTCAGGAGATTGCGTTGCCGCCTTATTAATAGCAGCCAGGTTTTCCTCGGCAGGTACCTGCAGATCACGGCTGCCGTTTATCGCCAGTAACGGACAGGTGAGTTGGCTCAGGGCCGGACGGGGGTCATAAGTCAGAAAGAAACGGAACCATGGCGTCGTAATGGTCTCAAACTGCGCCGTGAGATCGGTGCGGAGTTGATCTTTCGGAAGGCCGGTTGCATCGGCCATTTCAATAACCAGATCATCGGCGGCGGCATGGAGTTTCTTTTTGGCAGTGGCGGCATCGGGGCTGGATTTGACTATTCCAAAAATTTGTTTTTGAATACGATTATTGGCCGTTGTCAAATCTTCGCTTACGCCCTGAACACGGTTAATCAATTCGCTCTGGAGGTATAAAATCTCTTCGCCCGGAAGGCCCGGAGCGGCCATGAGAACGATAAAAGCGATATTATCGCGCTCGACGGCTACCATAGGCGCCACCAGGCCACCTTCGCTATGCCCCAGCAGCCCGATCAAGTCGGGATTGATATTATGGTATGATTGAAGATACGTGACGGCGGCGGAGACATCATCGGCAAAGTCCTTAGAGGTAGCAGTGGCAAAATCACCGGTCGATTGTCCGACACCGCGTTCGTCGAAGCGAAGCACGGCTATCCCGTGGCGCGTCAGATGATCGGCCAGCACCAGAAACGGTTTGTGATTGAAGACTGTCTCGTCTCGATCCTGCGCGCCCGAACCTGATATGAGAATGACCGCCGGCAAGGGTCCGCCGCCTTCGGGGAGGGTCAGGGTACCCGCCAGGGTGATTCCGGCTTCAGGATTTTCATAGGTGACCTCCTCGACGCGGTAGGGATACGGCGGCTGCGGATGCTGGGGGCGATTGATTACGATTTCTTCTTTTTGCGGCCGGATATCCAGGTCGAAAGTCATCCCGCCCTGACTCCAGGTGCCGTCGATCACCATCGATTCGGGGTCGAAATCTCCCTCGTATTTAGCCATGAGGTTGGGCAATTCAAGTATCAGATGGTGACCATCCCAGACGACCTTATCGATCGACAGTCCGGTGGCGCCCTGATCGGGGCTGTCCATCGTGGCAGTCAAGGCCTCTTCATCATTTCGATCAAAATGTACGACCAGCCGTAATTGTACGCCCTGGACATCCAGGGCACCCTGCCAGGACGTAGCGATCGAATCGATTTGCAATGGTGATTGGCCGAAAACGGGGGCCGTTGTCAGGATCAGCAGGGACAGGACACACAACACGGATACGCGTACCATACCTATACCTCACGAGCTAAGGATGAGAGTGGTCAGTTTAGTTGCTTTTGACTATAAACCGGGGCAGTCGTGTGTATTCACGCAATTGCGCGATTCGTTCATTGATTTGATCGGGGGCAAGTTTCGATGTCATGCGCAGGCTGAAATCCTCGACATTGAACGACGCCAGGACGGTTCCGGCGATAATGCCTTTTCGGAAAGCGTTTTCATTGATCGTCCGCGCGCCGGCCACCGCACCCATGAAACCGCCGGCAAAGGTATCCCCCGCCCCGGTAGGATCTTTGACTTTGGCCAGCGGCATAGCCGGTAGAGAAAAGAAAGTGTCCTGGCCAAACATCGCGACACCATGGCCGCCTTTTTTTATAATCACCCGGCTGGGGCCATACTTCAGGAGCTTTTGAGCGGCTCTCGGAACAGACAGTTCACCGGTAAGCAGCGCGGCTTCGCCGTCGTTGACACAGATAACATCAACTTTGCTCAAGACTTTTTCCAGTTCCGGGAGGGCCGATTCGATCCAGAAATTCATCGTATCGCAAAGCACCAGGTGCGGGTCTATCATTTGCGCCAGGACCTCGAGTTGCAGTGAGGGATGAATATTACCCAGCATCAAGCAGCGGGCATTACGGTAGCTTTCGGGGATAATCGGCGAGAACCGTTCGAAGACATTCAGGCAGGTGGTCCGGGATACGGCGACGTTCATGTCACCTTCATAGTAACCTGACCAGAAAAAGGTCTTTCCCTGGGGATCAACCTGGAGGCCGCGAAGATCAATGCCGCGTTTTTTGAGCAGTGAAATATGCTGTTTTGGGAAATCATCCCCGACCACGCCAACGATTCCGGGTCGGGCGAAATACGATGCCGCAACGGAGGCATAGGAGGCTGATCCGCCGAGGACATTTTCTGCGTTGCCAAAAGGTGTTTCTACCGAATCAATAGCGACCGAACCGACGATACACAGTTGAATCACGATGTCTGCACTCCTGTCCCCTTGCAGGTTATCCCGGCAATTATTCGTCTTTCAGTTGTTCTTTCAGTTTGCGCCATTCTTCTTCTTCGGCGGCATCATGGGGGGGGCGTTTCACGGCTGCCGCCGCCTGCAATTCCGCGATCGAGAGCGGACGAGAATCACTCAGGTCGTCCGAATCAGTGACCGGCTCTTCTTCGATATCGGTCTCGCCACGGTCGTTGGTTTCTTCATCGTATTCTGAGGAAAGCGAAAGCTCTTTTTCGTCTTCCGGATCAATGTTCGATTCATTTTCTGCGTTGGCAGGCATTTCCTGATGTTCTTCGGGTTCCGGCTGAGGCGGCGGAGACGGCATCATCGTTTTGGGTCGAGTGATCGGCTTCTGATATTTATCCACAGACCCCTGGGCTTTTTGATCTTCGGCTTCTTCCCTGAGCGCGTCTTCGACCATCTCCCGCTGGGCATCCATCAAGCTCTTGAGTTTGGAGAGATAGGTCGAACGGATGAAGCGGATCTTGTTGATATCCGAGACCATTTTAGAGACTTTCTGATTCATCTCACCGAGGGTTTCTTCATATTTGACCCGTGCTTCCCGCATGACCAGTTCGGCTTCTTTGCGGGCGGCCTCGAGGATGTTCCGGGCTTTATCCCTGGCGTTATCAATGGTCGACTCGGCGTTTTTCTGGGCTTCCAGTACGGCCGCTTTGAGGGTTTCCTCGATTTCGATTAAATGCTCGAGCCGTTCACGGAGATGTTTGTTTTCTTCGGTAAGTTTTAAGACCTCGGCCCGCGCTTCTTCCAGCGCCGTGGCGGCTAAATCACGGAATACCTCGACATCATCGGGATTATAGCCGCGGAATTTGATGTCGAATTGCTGCTGACGGAGATCATTCGGCGTAGTTTCCATAACATCATATCCTGTTCTCGCGATCAGGTGTAATCGCGTTGTCCAAAGATTGCGGTACCGACCCTGACCATGGTGGAGCCGCATTCAATAGCCAGTTCGTAATCGGACGACATGCCCATCGACAGGATACGGCAGTCGGTCCCCAATCGGTCTGTCATCAGTTCAAACAGATTTCGGGTCGCATCGAAAGCGGCCTTGATACACCCCTGATTATCGGTCCAGGGGCCGATTGTCATAAGCCCTCGCACAGTGATTCCGGGAAGGGCGTTTATTTTCTCGGCATCGGCAAGCACTGTTTCGGGCGAAAACCCGAATTTACTTTCTTCGCCCGAGGAATTGACTTCGATCAGACAGGCCTGGGGTTTTCCCTGATTTTGAGCCTGTATTGAAATTTTTTCAGCGATGCGGGTAGAATCAACCGATTGAATAAGGTCGAACAGGGCTACTGCGCGAGCGGCCTTATTCGATTGCAGATGGCCGACAAGATGCCAGCGGGCAATCCCGCTGAACCGCTCAATTTTATCGGCCGCTTCCTGGATGCGGCTTTCTCCGATGTCGGTCGCACCGGCCGCAACGGCCGCCTCAACGGCTTCGACCGGATATGTCTTTGAGATCGCGACAAGCGTGATATCATGACCCCTTCTTCCTGATTTGGCCGCCGCCATATCGACTTTTTCACGCACGGCGGCATAGTGAGCAGCTATCTTTTCCGCATCAACATTCGGCATAGCATTGTTCAGTATAGACCGCACCATAATCGCACGCAATATAAAAACAGGGTATCAGGGGCACTTCTGTTCTCAGGATATCCCCCTGAGGATTTACAACGGCGGCGTTACCATATCGAGTTCCCTGGTGAGACCTGCAATATCGGTTACGGGCAGCCGACAGGTTCGGTTGCGGCAGAAATAAAAGGTGAGTTCGTCGACATTCTGGCGGCCCTCCAAAAGCGGTAATTCCGATTCAACGCCATTGATTGAGCCGACCACAATCTTGTTTGGGATAAAGCGCGAGAACAACTCACGGTTGAACACCGGCAGCTTGTCATCGGACTTCCCGGCAACAACCACTTCCAGCGGGTCATCGAGCATAAAATGGCCGGCCAGAATCAGTGTGGCCACACCCTGCGGTGCCTGTGAGGCCAAACCGGAAAGCGCGTTGAGGGCGGCAGCGCCGATCATACGGATTTGTTCGTCGCCGGTAATCTGAGCCAGTTTCAACAGGTTGAAAATCATGATTGACGCCGGCGATGGCGTCGAGCCATCGAACATATCACGAGGTCGATAGATCAGATTTTCGGCGTGGTCGGCAGTGAGATAAAACGATGTCTCGCTATGGAATTGATCCATCGCGCGATCGGTAAACATTCGGGCTTTGACCAGATATCCCTCGTCAAACGATGCCTGATAGAGATCAAGCAATCCCTGAATGAAAAAGGCGTAATCTTCCAGCAATTCAGTCTTGAGGACCCGTCCCTGCCGCCAGCTATGGTACAGGATGTTTTCATCGATCATTTCGGCCAGTATAAAATCGGCGGCGTTACGAGCCGAGGTCAGGTAACTCTGTTCACCGGTAACCTGGTACGCCAGGGCGAAGGCCGAAATCGCCATACCGTTCCATGAGGCCAGAATTTTATCATCGGTTGCAGGTGACACCCGCTGATCACGAACCGAAAGCAATTTGTTGCGGGCTGCCTCCAGCCTTTCTATAAACGCCTCTTCGCTCAGGCCGGATATCTCCCGCGCCCGAACGGAATGGTCGCCGAGATGAAGAATGCTGGTGCTGTTTTCGAAATTCCCGGTATCGGTGATACCGTAATAGGCACAAAACCATGCGGCATCACCGCCAAGTATCCGCTCTATTTCCGGTTTGGTCCAAACATAGTATTTGCCTTCTTCGCCCTCACTGTCGGCATCCTGGGTAGAATACACGCCGCCTTTCTTGTCAGTCATATGAGTCTGGAGGTAACGGAGGGTGCCATGGACGATATTGAGAAAAAACGAATCTTTGCTGATTTGATAGGCCTCGAGATACGGTTGTACCAGCAAAGCGTTGTCATAGAGCATTTTCTCGAAATGCGGCACCAGCCAGCGTTCATCAACCGAATAGCGATGAAAACCGCCGCCGAGCTGATCGTACATACCGCCTTCGGCCATCTTACGCAATGTCAGCAGGGCGGCGTCGGCATAGGGCTTCTCGCCGGTGAGGGTAAAGGCCCGAAACAGCAGAGAGATTTTATTGCCCTGTGGAAATTTTGGCGCGCCGCCGAAGCCGCCGAAACGGCTGTCGTGGGTCGAGAGAATCTGACGGGCGGCTGATTTAATGACAGCGTCGTCGATAAGACGGCCCGAGACTTTTGTCTCGGTGATCTGTGTCATGTGGTCCACCATCGACTGCGCCGATTTTATAATTTCGGTGCGCTGATCGCTTTCCCACGCTTTGGCCAGTTCGGTGATGACTTTAACAAAACCGGGGCGGCCATAGCGATCATCGGGCGGAAAGTACGTGCCGCCGAAAAACGGTTTCAAATCGGGGGTGAGAAAAACTGTCATCGGCCAGCCACCGCCTCCGGTCAGGGCCTGTACGGCAGTCATGTATATCTGATCAATATCGGGCCGTTCTTCGCGATCTACTTTTATGGAAACATAGTGTTCATTGAGAAACGCCGCGATCTGCTCGTTTTCGAATGATTCATGCTCCATGACATGGCACCAGTGGCAGGCATTGTAACCGATCGAGAGGAAAATCGGCTTGTCCTCGGAGCGGGCTTTTTCGAACGCCTCTTCGCCCCATTCATACCAGTCGACGGGGTTATCGGCATGGGCCTGCAGGTAGGGCGACATGGCGTGGATAAGTCTATTACGAATCTTGTCATCAGGCATGGTATCTTCCCTTTGATTTTCTGCTTTCAATGTATACGGCAGCAGAATGAAGATAATCGTGATAATAGCGATTTTGCGGATCATATCTATCCTTAATTCAACGGTTACTTTCTATAACAACAGATCAAATGATAAGTTCACCTGTTAAAAACCCGCCGGCGGAGAGGCCGGCGGGTCGGCGGGGCTGTACTTTCCGCCCCGGTCTGGAGGATGACGGTGGAGGCGGTGACGGCAGAGGGTACCGTCATCCGCCCCCAGCAGGATGAGATTGGATTGTGCAGTCTTACAAGCCCGGCTCCAGAGCTATCTGAGCCGGTGTTTCAGTGCCGTCGTACAGCGTCGTCACCAGTCCAGCCGAGCGTTTGACCAGGCCGGACAGGGCCGTCGCTGCGATAATGGAGTTGCCGCGTTTTTCGAGTCTGTATACCACCTCCCCTTCAAGTTGCCGGTATGGAGTGAACTCGTTATTGAAGAATGTGACCGGACCGCCGGCGGTACCGATCTTGATCACATAGTCTTCAGCATTGATAAATGTAATAAGGTCTTCCGGGAGGCCCTCGGCCGCGGAATACTGCGCCCAGCGGCCGCCGTCGTGGACAAAGAGACCCTTGTCAGTGCCGAGATAGAGGTGATTGTGATTGTACGCCAGCGCGGTTACGTTGTCGAAAAGGCTTGTATCACGCCGGAGAAAGCGCTTCTGGAAGCTGTCGCCGTTCCAGTAAAAGAGACCCTGCCCGGCTGTGCCCATCCAGACACCGAAATCACCGACCGCCAGCGCTGAAACATGGACTCCCTCGGTGAGCTGACGGAAATCGCCGAATTCAAGCAGGTAGAGGCCATTGGTGGTCCCGATGAACAGGCGCTGTCCCCACGGCTGCAGGACCGTCACGGGGCCGTCCAGTTCGAGATCAAAGGTTTCATCGCTGACGATGTCGCCCTCAATTAAGAAGATATCAGAACCGGCGACCGCGACTTTTTCGCCGAGATCTGCGATGGCGGTTAAGGGTTCATCGGATGGGATGAGGAAATTAGAGCCATCGTCGAGATCGTGAATCAAGACACCGTCGTTGACCAGACCATAGACAAGGTTGTCTTTGATGACCATATCGTAGACCGGTATCGACGGCGGGAAACTGTCTTCGTCCGTAACAACCTGTGAATCGAATTCACCGGTGGTGGCAAATTCAGCCGGCGTATTGTCGGCGATGATATCTTCGATCGTGTCTTCGACGAATTCTTCGATCACCTGTTCGGTGTACGATTTGGCTTTGGGGGTATCGGTTTTGTTGTCGGCGCAACCGACCAGAAGCACCAGTGACAGCGCCATTGCTGTCATCACGACAATGATGAGTTTGTTACGCATGGTTTGATCCTCCATCGGATTTGGGTTTACGTTTCTGGTCAGGTAGAGATCAAACGACGTGCCGTAATTGTAACCTATTGATTGACAACACTCTAAACTGCTTCATGTATATTTCTCATCGTAAAACTGTGTCAAAATTGACACAGTTTTAGTAAACAGCTATGTTGTGGTCGTGTATAATACTTGAGGTCTCATGAAAAAATTTCTTTCAATCGTTATGGCTGTGATCGTACTGATCGCATCGCCTGCGTTTGCCCAGCAGGTTGAATCATCGATTCTGCAGTTCGCACTGGATCGTCTGTATTTTTCCCATGGCAGCGAGGCCGGGATTTCAGCCGATGCGCGTTTTGCCGTCGTGTGCGGAAATGATACATTGCTCGAAGATATTATTGAGTACAGCGGGCCGGGGGTTTCCTTCAGTCGACCGATTGTTAAACTGGATGCCATCGGCATTGCTGATAGTTGTCGGGCGATAATTGCCAGCACCAATCCACCTACTGAAAGTAGGAACAGGGTAAAAATTAGCGCTAA
>CAZGLR010000086.1:0-10803 GCA_964526635.1 uncultured Ignavibacteriales bacterium
ATTCCCGGCATCCCCGGCGTCGGACCGAAAACAGCCGTCACTCTGCTGGAGCAGTTCGGCGATCTTGAATCGGTTTTGACCCGCTGGGAAGAGATCACGGCCAAGGGTGTCCGGCAGAAAGTCTCGGAAAATATCGAAAGCGCCCGCCTTTCGAAAGAACTCGTTACTCTCGATTGCGATGTTGAGCTTGATATCGACATTCCTGACCTGACCGCCAGAACACCGGATCTGAATACATGCAAAGACCTCTTTTCCGATCTCGAGTTCTTCAATCTGCTGGGTGAATTGTTTGAAGAATACCCGGAGCAAGCGCCGGTTCAGACACAGGTCGAAACCAAATACTCCCGCGTCGAATCAATAGAGCAGCTCAGGGAAATCGCGCTTGATTTCAGCACCAAAAAAGAATTCGCCTTCGATACCGAAACCGATTCGCTCGATTCTCATTTCGCCAATCTGGTTGGTATCTCGCTGGCGGCCCGGGCCGGTGAGGCCTGGTATATCCCCCTTGCACACTCCGTACAGCCGGAGTACAATTTGCCGGCCGATGACGTAAGAACTATTTTGCAGCCGCTTTTAGACAATAAGAATATCCAGAAGATTGCGCAAAATTTCAAATATGATCTGCAGGTCATGGAACGGGCCGGTTATACGATCGAACCGATCTCATTTGATCCCATGCTGGCCTCATACGTGTTGAACCCCTCGGGGCGCAGTCATGGCCTCGACGCTCTTGCGCTCGAGCATTTCAATCATCAGATGATCCCGATCTCCGATCTCATCGGCAGCGGGAAAAAGCAGGCATCGTTTGCATCTGTGCCGCCCAATACGGCGGCAACCTATGCCGCCGAGGATGCCGATTACACTTACCGTCTGCGCGGGGCCCTGGCGCCCCGACTTGAGGAACTAAAGCTGGCCGCGTTGTATTACGATATCGAGCTGCCGCTAATTGCGGTGCTTTCCCGGATGGAGATGGCCGGGGTACGCCTGGATTTTGATTTTCTGAAAAATCTATCGAAGCAGATGGAAAAGACGTTAATCCAGGTCGAAGGCGCGATCTATGCCCTGGCCGGATATGAGTTTAACATCAACTCCACGCAGCAGCTTGGCAAAGTTCTGTTTGAAGACCTGGGGCTTCCGGCCAGGCGCAAGACCGCCAAAAAAACCGGATATTCCACCGATGTCCGCGTCCTCGAAGATCTGGCCGCGCTGCACGAACTGCCCAAATCGATTCTGGAGTACCGTCAGCTTACCAAGTTGAAATCGACATATATTGATGCCTTGCCGAAACTGGTCAATAAAGAAACCGGCCGGGTGCATACCTCGTTTAACCAAACTATCGCGGCTACCGGCCGTCTTTCATCAACCGATCCGAATTTGCAGAATATCCCGGTGCGCACCGAAATCGGTCGTGAAATTCGTAAAGCGTTTATTCCGCGCGATGACAATTACGTCTTGCTGGTCGCTGATTACTCCCAGGTTGAATTGCGAATACTGGCGCATTATTCGGAAGACACAGGTTTGATCGAGGCTTTCCAGCGGGGAGAGGACATTCACAGTCGTACGGCCGCCGAAGTGTTCGAGGTCGGCATCGACGATGTAACCTCCGCCCAGCGCCGTGTAGCCAAGACCGCTAATTTTGCGGTTATCTATGGTGTCTCGGCCTTTGGCCTTTCGCAACAGACCGATATGACTGTGGGTGAAGCCAAGAAATTTATCGACCGGTATTTTGAGCGATATCCCGGTATCAAGAAATATATCGATTCGACCATCGAAACCGCCCGCAGTGATGGCTATGTGACCACCCTTTCCGGGAGGCGCCGTTATCTGCCGGAAATAAACAGCAAGAATTTCCAGCGCCGTCAGTTTGCTGAACGAACCGCTATCAACACCCCGATTCAAGGGACAGCCGCTGATTTGATCAAAATGGCCATGCTCAGGATCGACAAGCAAATCGAAGGGATGAAATCTAAGATGGTTCTTCAGGTGCATGACGAACTGGTCTTCGATACTCACTCAAGCGAGATCGATAATTTGCGGGAGATTGTTGAGAGCAATATGATCCGGGCGATGAAGCTCAAGGCTCCACTGGCAGTCGATTGCGGCACCGGTCCCAACTGGCTGGAGGCCAAATGATTTTCGGACTCACGGGCTTAATCGGCTCGGGCAAGACCGCGGTTGCCGATGTCTTCGTATCGCTTGGTGCTATGCGTATTGATGCCGATCAGATCGGGCGAGAGGTCGTCGAAAATGATCCTGATGTTTTATATCAATTGCTTTTAGCCTTCGGGCCGGATATTGTGAATAACGATCAGACCCTTGATCGCCGGGCGCTTGGACAACTCGCTTTTGCCAGTCAGTCGGGCCGCGACAAACTAAACAGTATCGTCCATCCGGCCCTGCTGCAGGAATTGGATACTCAGGTTGTAAAAGCCCGCGCCAATAAGCAGCACACTGTCGTCGATGCCGCCCTGCTTGTTTTCTGGGGATATCATAAACATGTCGATGTCACGATTCTGGTTACAGCCTCAGAAAAGGACCGTATCAGCCGGATGAAAGCCCGCGGATTCTCCGCTGATGAAATCCGTCAGCGCTCAAAGTCCCAGCTATCTTTGTCGGAATTGCGTCAGGCCGCAGACTACATTATAAACAACAATAAAGACCTCAAAAGCCTGCAATCACGGGCCTCGAATTTATACCGGGAACTGACCAAAAACGGTTGACTATTGGCCGACTTTGTACCATTTTGTCACAAACTACACACAGTCTTCTGTTGGAGGAGGTTCCAATGAGTGTCGTTGGAGAGGATGTTAAGCAATTCACTATAGAAGAACTGAAAGAACGCGCCAATTACATGCGCGGGTTAAACTTGGTGTCCCTGTGTTGTGCCGGATCCGGGCACTCCGGGGGGACCCTGTCGATGATGGATATTCTCGCGGCGTTGTATCTCCGCGTTGCCAATCATGACCCCAAAAACCCTGAATGGGAAGATCGTGATCGTATCATCTGGTCAGCCGGACACAAGGCTCCCGCCCTGTATGTTTCCTTGGCGGTCACCGGTTATTATCCCGAAATAGAACTGGCCAAATTGCGGGCACTCGATGCGCCGTTCCAGGGTCACCCGCATCGTCTCGATCTGCCGGGTGTGGAGATATCATCCGGTTCGCTGGGTCAGGGTTTTTCGGTTGGTGTCGGTGTCGCTATGGCCGGGCAGCTTGACAAAAAGGACTATAAGACATTCATCATATCATCTGATGGCGAGCAGCAGGAAGGTTCGATGTGGGAAGCCGCCATGTGCGCCGCCAACTTCAATCTGAAAAATCTGATATTGATTCTCGATCGCAATCAACTGCAGATCGACGGCCGGACCGAAGATGTTATGAAAATCGAACCGATCGCCGACAAATATCGTGCCTTCGGCTGGGAAGTGATTGAAATTGACGGTCACAAGATGGAAGAGATTGTCCCGGCCCTCGAGAAAGCCTACCATAATCAGACCAACAAACCAGTCTGCCTGATTGCCCATACTATCAAAGGCAAAGGCGTCAGCTTCATGGAAGATGTCGTCGGCTGGCACGGCAAGCCACCCAAACGCGATGAACTCGACAAGGCGCTGGCCGAACTCGGCTTGACCGATGCCTTTGACCTTGAGAAATGGTTTAATTACGTCGCTGACCACCAGAAGAAGGTCGAGGCCAAACTTGACTCCGAGATGCCTAAATTCTCGAAAAATTACTGGTGGAATACCGGCGACAAGATGAAAGTCGACATGGATCCGACCCGCAAGGGAATGGGGCGTGCGCTCGATGAATACGGCGGCGACGAACGCGTCTGCTGTATCGGTGCGGATATCTCCGGGTCGATTACGATTTCGCAGTTCAACGCCAACCATCCGGAACGCAATGATCGCTGGTTCTCAGTCGGTGTCGCCGAACAGGGTGCCACCACAGTGGCTGTCGGTCTGGCTAAAGAGGGTAAAATTCCGGTTTTCGGTACCTATGGTGTCTTTTCTTCGGCGCGAAATCTCGACCAGATTCGCGTGTCGGTGTGCTATGGCAATTTCAATGTGTTGATCGTGGGCGCCCATGGCGGCGTTTCGGTCGGGCCCGATGGCGCCACTCATCAGGAACTGGAAGCGTTGTTCCAGATGTGCGGTTTGCCGAATATGAACGTGATGGTGCCCTGCGACTCAGTGGAAGTCAAAAAGGCGACGAAAGCGTTGTTGTTCGATGTCGTCGGACCGAAGTATTTGCGCTTCGCCCGCGAGGCCACCCCGATCGTCACCGATGAGTCGACGCCTTTTGAATACGGCAAAGCCAATGTTTTCCGTTTCCGTGGCGAAAAGGACAGCTTCAAGGATGCCTTTGAGGTGTATCTGGCTCACGAGTACAAGAATGAAAACGAGGATATAACCCTGATTTCATGCGGGCCGGAAACTCCGGAGGCGATGCGGGCTGCGTGGATTTTGAAATCCGAATATGGCCTCGAAACACGGGTTATCAATATCCACACGGTCAAGCCGCTGGATCGCGAGGCCATCATCCGTGCCGCCAAAGAAACCAAAGCCGTCATGACCTGCGAAGAACACCAGGTCGGCGGATTCGGCAACTGGGTAGCGTCAACCATCCTGGCCAATCGGGAACTGACCGAAAAGAAGCTGCCGTTTGACATGCTCGGTGTTGCCGATCGTTTCGGTGAATCCGGCAAACCGTGGCAGTTGATCAAGCGCTTTGGTCTTTCGGCTGAGCATATAGCCGAACGGGCCAAGAAGCTGATAGATTAAGTTGAATTCACGACCCTCAGAAACGAGGTAGCGATATGAAATTTGCAGAACGTATGTCCCGCCTGGGCACCGAATCGGCGTTCGAGATTCTGCTGAAAGCGCAGAAACTCGAGAAAGAGAAGGGCATGAAATATGTCCATCTCCAGATCGGTGAGCCCGATTTCGATACTCCGCGCAATATCCGTGACGCGGCCATCAAAGCAATCAATGATGGTTACACTCACTATACACCAGCACCGGGCTTTCCCGAGGTACGGGAAGCTATTGCCGGCAACTACAAGAACCTCAATGGTGTCGAGTACCATCCCGACCAGGTGGTCATAACTCCCGGCAGCAAGGAGGTCATGTTTTCGGTAATCATGGCCCTCGGCGAACCGGGTGTGGAAATTATTTATCCCAACCCCGGGTACCCGATTTATAAATCGGTCATCGATTTTTCCGGGGCGACGTCGGTACCGATTCCGCTTCGTGAAAAAAACGAATTCCGTCTCGACGTCGATGAGCTGGCCAAGCTGATTACGCCCAAAACACGTTTGCTGATTATCAACACTCCGCAAAATCCGACCGGCGGTGTCCTGACCAAAGACGATGTCACACGTATCTATGAGCTGGCTGAAAAGCATGATTTCCTGATCATGACCGATGAAGTCTATTCCCGGGTCATCTATGACATGAAGTTCGAATCGATCTCACAGTTCGACGAAAAGCAGGAACGCGTGATAGTACTCGATGGCCTCTCCAAAGCCTACGCGATGTGTGGGTGGCGTCTTGGCTGGGGACTTCTGCCGAAATCGCTGGCGCCGGCTGTGGCCCGCATTCAGACCAACATCACGTCCTGTGCGACATCATTCGTCCAGCGTGCGACTATCGAAGCGCTTCTGGGCGATCAGAAAGTCGTTGATGAGATGGTCACGGAGTTCAAACAGCGTCGTGATTACATTGTCGATGGGCTCAATGCCATCGAGGGATTTTCATGTCTGCGTCCGCATGGCGCCTTCTATGTCTGGCCCAATATCACGAACACCGGCTGGACATCGCAGGAACTGGCCGACTACCTGATGAACGAACTGGGGATCGCCGGTTTGTCGGGTACGGCTTTTGGTTCCGAGGGCCAGGGATATCTCCGCTTCAGTTATGCCAACTCTATCACCAATCTCAAACTGGCGGTGGAGCGGCTGCAGGAAGCTATCCCGAAGATCATCAAGGAACCGGTGAAGTAGATATATTTTCATATGAATTGAAGGGCGCTGTCATGAGATGGCGTCCTTTTTTATTGCATAATATCTATTGCCACTCGGGCGATTCCATCGTATAGAATGGTATGCAGTTGGGCACGATAATAACATCTATCGCCGATCTCCGCCGCGATCCTGACGAGAAGTCGGAACGGGTCAATCAGGCGCTCTATGGCACGCCGGTTGAGATACATGACAATTCTTCACACTGGCGTCTCATTCAATTACCCGATCGTTATCGGGGCTGGACCCGTTGCGATCATATTCACGAACTGAGTCCGGCGGCCTGGCGCACTTATGTCAATCGGCCCAAGAACCGGGTGAAAGCCGAACAGATTCATATCTATGACGACAGCCGGCAACCGGTCGCACCGTATCGCCTGTATTTCGGATCACAACTGGTGGTCGGCAAAAAAAACGACGCCTGCCGGATGCAGCTGCCCGGTCGTCCAGCGCATAAAATCGCCCTCACGGCTCTGGCCGAACCGGTTATTCGTCGCTCCACACCGGCAACCCGCCGCGCGATTATCGGGACAGCCAAACGGTTTTTGGGAGTACCATACCTGTGGGGCGGAATTTCCATTCCCGGTATCGATTGCAGCGGTTTGGTCCAGACGGTTTTTGCTTTCTACGGCATCTCCCTCCCGCGCGACAGCTCCACTCAAAAAATGATCGGTATGCCGATCGAGCGATGGCAACTGCAACCGGCCGATTTGCTATTTTTCCCCGGGCATGTGGCAATCTTTCTGGGGGAGGATAGCATTATCCATGCCTCGGCCCAGCGGGGGATGGTCGTTATCGAATCGTTGAATCCCGAATCCGAAGTGTATCGCGAAGACCTCGATAGATCATTCGACGGCGCGAGGCGTCATCTATAATGCGGCTTAAGATCATTCCCGTCGAACTCGAACTCAAACGTACCTTTACTATCTCGCGTGGCAGCACCTCGCGGAAACAGAATACGATCGCCGTACTCGACGACATCGGCTTGGGCGAGGCGGCCGGTTCGGTGTATTATGGCGCCACTTGGGAGGAAATCCGTCTCGAACTTGAGTCAATCGCTGAACGTATCATCCATCTCGACGAAACCCGGTTCCCAACATGGCTGCAGGATAACGCTGTCGTGTATTCACCGCCTGCGATGTGCGCGCTTTCGGCGGCTTATCATGACCTGATGGCCAAAAAGGCCGGCATCCCGCTTTGCCAACGCCTGGGGCTGGACATGCCGGAGAACATTCGGACTTCGATTACCATATCAATCGGTGACTACGATGCAATCGAGTACTGGCTGAACCAGGGGTGCACGTTGTTTAAGGTTAAAATGGAGAATGATCCCGGGGCGGCAACCGAACTTGCCAATATAATTAAACGATACGATATCAGCATCCGCATCGACGCCAATGGAAGCTGGGACGACAAGATGGCCGACATTGTACTCGCTGCTCTCCCGGAAAAAAGTATCGATTGTATCGAGCAACCATTTGAAGCCGATTGTATAACCCAATGGCAACGGTTGCGCAGTCGGACAGCTGTGCCGATTCTGGTTGATGAGTCGATTTCTAATGCCGAAGATGTTGCCCGCGCCGCCCAATTTGCCGATGGAATAAATATAAAACTGCAAAAATCAGGATTACTCGAAACTGCAGTAAAGGCTTTACAGGAAGCAAAAAAACGTGGCATGAAGACTATGATCGGGTGTATGCTGGAATCATCGGTAGGTATTGCGACCGGGTATCAATTGACATCGCTGGTTGATTTTGTCGATCTCGACAGCCGACTTTTGATAAAAGCCGACCCCTTCACGGGCTTGTCATACAACCGGGATTTGTTGGTAATTGACCATACGGAGGGTCACGGTGTTACGCTGCCGTAATGATATTGCGTTATTCATAGTATCATTTCTGATTCTGGCGACCCCGGTTCTGGCACAGAATCCCGGCTTGAAGGTTGTCTGGCCGCCGGAGGGGCATCGTATCGGCCCGGTCGATTCGACATTTATCTTCGGCTCGGTGCATCCTGATGCTGTTCTATCAATCAACGGCCAGGTCATTACTGTTCATAAACACGGCGGATGGCTCGCTTACTTACCGGTAGAACCGGGAGAATTTACATTCTACCTGGCGGCGGAACTGGATGGCCGCTATGAAGAACTTACCCGCACTATCCGACTTCCTGATCTTCCCGAATATACATTTGATTCGCTGTATATCAATCCGCTAAGTGTTTTTCCAATCTTTGAGCGCTGGACTGTTGCGGGGGATGAAATTAATCTCGGTTTCTCCGGGACGCCGTTTTGCAATGCCTATTGCGTCGTTGAACCATTTGGCGATACGATTGCCATGCAGGAATTGCCGCCGGTTAACTACTACGGCCACGGTAATATATTTGGGCGGGACAAACGAGAGGCCGCCGGAGACGGCCCCGTAATTCGCGGACAATATCGTGGTAGTTATATTATTCCGTCGGATACGACCTGCGAAATCAGGTTGACCTATCATCTATCGTTGCCGTCGATCCTGCAAATGTATCTTCGCAGTATGCTTGATCTCGAATCGATTCCGCCGGAGGCGCCATTGTTTGCGTCACTGCCGGCGGGAGCAGTAGTTTCAGCGACAACGACAGCGCCAGTACTTAATATGAATCAAAACGATCTCCCGGTCGGGGAGTTAACCGACAGCCTGACTGTGATCAGGACGCATGCCGGGAAGGGGTATTTTTGTATTCATCAACCGGCCGGGATTCGAGCAGAAGTAACCGGCAAAGACGGTCGCTGGATACGGCTGGCGCTTTCCGATCATCAACACGGCTGGGTAATCGATACGGCTATGACTCTGTTGCCGCCGTCAGAAACTGCGCCACGGTCCTATGTGAATCGAGTTCAAACAATCGCCGGCCGAACTCATACAACAGTGACTGTTTCAACCTCTTATCGGCATCCGTTCCGCATCGAAGAAGATCTGGTCGAAAACTCAATTACGGTGTATTTGTACAATGTTGACTCCGATGTTGACTGGATTCGCTATGATAACCGTGACAAAATAATTGATAACATCACCTGGTCGCAGCCGGAACCGGGGATGATGGCGCTGAATATCTCTCTCAAGCAGCCATATATGTGGGGCTTTGATGGCTATTATCTCGGCAATGAATTCCGGCTTGATATCATAAAATCTCCAGTGAAGAAAAAATTGTTGTCCGATCTTAAAATTGTTATCGATCCGGGCCATTCGCCCGATCCCGGCGCAATCGGTCCGACCGGCTTGACCGAGGCCGAAATCAACCTGATTCTGGCTCAGCGGCTGGCGGCATATCTTCGCGCCCGTGGGGCAGAGGTGATCATGACTCGCGACGATGATTCACCGATAAGTTTATATGATCGTCCGAAGATTGCTGTCGCCGAAGACGCTGATCTGTTTATTTCGGTGCACAATAATGCCCTGCCCGATGGCACCAATCCGTTTGTTAACAACGGCGTCTCGGTCTTATATTACCATCCGCATTCGCTGGGGGTGTGTCAGGCGGTTCATCGATCAATGGTGAAACACTTGCCTTTAAATGATTTCGGCTATTATCACGGCAACCTGGCCGTTAATCGACCGACTCAATATCCGGCCATTCTGGTCGAATGTGCCTTTATGATGATCCCCGAGCAGGAAGCAATGCTGAAGAAGGAATCGTTTCAGCAAAAAGTCGCGACAGCTATTGTCGAGGGGCTGGAAAAGTTTCTCAAGTCATTGCCAAATCGTTAGTTTTTGTTTGCCACAACCATTCGATTGACAATTCCATCTCAACCGCGTATATCCATCTGACTGGCAACCTTTGAATGGACAGCAATGCTTTGAACGCCTCTTCGAGCATACCATATCTTGGCGAAATCCTGGCCATGATGACCGCCCTCATGTGGGCTACCGGGATCATTTTTTTCAAAATTAGCGGGGAGCGGGTGCATCCGCTGGCCCTGAATCTTTACAAGAATCTACTCGCCTTTATACTGCTTATTCCGACGATCATGATTCTCCAGGGCGATCTGTTTCGGGCGGCGTCCCCCAATACCTATATCATTCTACTCGTCAGCGGGGCGATCGGAATCGGTATTGCCGATACCCTGGTGTTCATGTGCCTGAACCGTCTTGGGGCAGGCCTGTCGGCAATCGTCACCTGTATGTATGCTCCGGCCGTAATTTTGATTTCGTTTTTCTGGCTGGGCGAGCGGCTGACAATGATTCAGGGGATAGGTGCGCTGCTTATTATTTCGGCGGTACTGACAGCCGTGAATAAGAAGGGCGCCGGCAATCTCTCGACGAAAGATATTGTTCTCGGATTGACCTATGGCACCTTGGCGATGATTGTCAATGGCATCGGGGTCGTCATGGTCAAGCGCATCCTCGAGGTTTCGCCGCTTTTGTGGGTGACTGAGGTCCGGCTGCTGGGCGGAATTCTGATTCTACTGCCGCTTATACTGATGCATCCGATGCGCAAAAAGATGATCCATTCAATGTTCCAGCGCGTGGGCTGGCAATATACGTTTCTCGGCTCGATGTTCGGAACCTATTTCGCTATGGTGTTGTGGCTGGGCGGGATGAAATACACGTATGCGTCGATAGCCTCGGCGTTGAATCAGACCTCGGGAATATTCATATTTATAATGGCTGCGATATTTTTAAAAGAACCGATCAATTTCCAGCGGACGATCGGGATTATCCTCGGCGTCGGCGGCGGAATTTTGGTGGTATTCGGATAAGTGTTCCGGTGATGGGCATAGCAATAAAGACTAATTAGACTTATATT
>CAZGLR010000086.1:10813-14529 GCA_964526635.1 uncultured Ignavibacteriales bacterium
GACACTGGATGCCCCACAGCTTGCTGTGGGGTGGAAGGTTGAATCCATGATGGGGGGGTAGGCCCACGACTTGCCGTGGGTTCCAGCTATAACCTGCCGAAGCAAGATAAGATAAAACTTCTGAGTCAATTTGATGCGTCAATGATAATTGGCGGGTCCCTCTGCGCACTCCGGTACCGCACCCGGCGTACGGGTGCGATAATCATTACACTTTCAAATTTCGATTGTTGCCGCAAGCCTTTCCGGAATGGTTTTGACTCGTGCACAGGTATATCGCCATTTCGTGTCTGATAAACTCGGCTCTGAAAGTGAATCATTACCCCACTCGGTCGCCGAGTGGATTACGCATTGTTCTTTTTGGATTATTTATGGTACCCCCGCCAGGAATCGAACCTGGACCGACAGCTCCGGAGGCTGTTGCGCTATCCGTTACGCTACGGGGGCATCGCGATTGGCGTGAGACATTTTATGCGACAGACGCCCTGTTGTCAACCATTTTAACACTCCGCTTACATACCAGTTCGATTAAAGGATTGACTTTTAAGCCGATAATGATATTTTCAGCGTTAATTACCGATGAATAGTATAACCGTAATCCCGCGAGGCAGATATCATGCGATGGAGCAATTACTATATTCCTACTCTCCGTGAAACCCCGGCCGAAGCCGAACTGGTTTCCCATAAATTCCTGTTGCGCTCCGGCTACATGCGTCGTCTGGCTGCCGGTGTCTATGTGTATCTGCCGCTCATGCAACGCGTTATCGAAAACGTCTCAGCTATCGTGCGCGAAGAAATGGATACCGCCGGCGCCATTGAAATTCTGATGCCGGTATTGCATCCGGCGGAAATATGGCAAAAATCCGGGCGCTGGGATATCATGGGCAAAGAGCAGATGCGCCTTAAGGATCGCCATGATCATGACCTTGCTCTGGGCGGGACGCACGAAGAAGTTGTCACCAATCTGGTGGCCGGCGAACTCAAAAGCTACAAGCAGATGCCCTTGAATCTCTATCAGATTCAGACTAAGTTCCGCGATGAGATCCGTCCGCGCTTTGGCCTCATGCGGGGCCGTGAATTTGTCATGAAGGATGCCTACTCATTCGATGTCGACGAGGAAGCCCATGCCGTCGCTTACAAGAAGATGGTCGACGCTTATGTCAAAGTCTTCGACCGCTGCGGGTTGCCGACCAAGATGGTCGAATCAGATACCGGCGCGATGGGTGGCAAGGCAGCTCATGAATTCATGGTCATGGTCGAAACCGAAAGCGGCGAGAACCTTGTTATGTCATGCAATAGCTGCGACTATGCCGCCAATGTCGAGAAGGCCGAATTTCGGGAGATCAATCCGCCGGAGCAGGAAAGCGAACAGAAAGAACTGAAAGAGGTTGATACCCCCGGAGCCAAGTCGATTGAAGAGATCACGGCATTTCTCAAGTTGCCGTCGCATCGTTTTGTAAAGACCGTACTTTACAAGGCCGACGAAAAGCCGATCGCCGCGCTGGTCCGCGGGGACCGTCAGATCAACGAAATCAAGTTAAAAAACCATCTCGGCTGCCTGGAGCTGGAAATCGCCCAGGATATTGTCGTTGAAAACGTGACCAAAGCGCCGGTCGGGTTTGCCGGACCGGTCAATTTGAGTAAAAAGGTCCCGCTGATTGTCGATCCCGAAGTGGCCAGACTGACCAATTTCGTAACCGGGGCCAATCAGGCCGACAAGCATTATCTGAATGTTAATATCGGCCGCGATTTCGAGGCGACGGATATCGTTGACATCAAGAATGCCCGGGCCGGCGAGGGTTGCCCGCGCTGTGAAAAGGGTATCCTGGAAGAATACAATGGTATCGAGGTCGGCAACACCTTTATGCTGGGCACCAAATACAGCGCCTCGATGGGCGGGAAGTTTTTGGATGCCAACGGCAAGGAGAAGCCGTATATCATGGGTTCTTATGGTATCGGCATCACCCGAACCGCCCAGGCCGCGATCGAGAAATACCATGATGATAAGGGGATCATCTGGCCGAAGGCAATCGCGCCATTTGATATAGAAATCGTGACGCTCAATCATGGTAAACCGGACATCGCCGAAACCGGAGAGACGTTGTATAGTCAGTTGACAGAAGCCGGTTATGAAATTCTTTTCGATGACCGGACCGAACGGGCCGGGGTCAAGCTCAACGATGCCGATCTGATCGGGATTCCGCTGAGAATCGCTATTGGCGATAAATCGCTGGCTGAAGGAATGGTTGAATTCAAGCTTCGGTGCGAAGCGGAGTCGGTCAAAGTCCCGCTGGGAGAAGTCGTCACAAAAACCGGCGAATTTCTCGATCGCGCAATCTGATCTTTTTTTGGTTGCGTTCAACCCCTAATTGATTATATTGTCAAGCTTTAGTGGGGAATTCCCCGCTCGGGATGGAAAATGCCTTATCATGGGGCATTTTTAATAAGGGTTAGTACGTCCAAAACACGGACTCGATTAACCGTATTATTTAGTTAGCCACGGCCTTTGGGCCGACCGGAGAGATAGACGCCGGCATGATGCAGGATGTCAAAACAGAAGTTGAAAGTATTGTGCGACCGATTATAACAGGCGAGGGATTCGACCTCATCGAAACCAAACTGGCTCGGTATAAGAACAAGTATCGCCTGCAGGTATTTGTCGACAGCGACCACGGCGTCAATATTGACGATTGTGCCGGATTGTCGAGTTTAATCGGCACAGCACTTGATATGACCGATTTGTTCGCAGATGGTTATGTTCTTGAGGTTTCATCATCCGGAACTGACCGTCCCTTGACTACCTTGCGCGATTTCCAGCGCAAGATCGGCAAAGAAATGGAAATCGAATATATCAGCGATGAGAAACCATCCCGAATACGCGGCGTGCTGATTTCGGTACAGGATGATCACCTGATTGTGCAGACCAAAAAAGCCGAAGAAAGAATTGCGCTGATGGCTGTCAAACAGGGGAAATTGATAATTTAGCGGAGACGATGGCATGGGATTCGACGCACTCGAGGCAATGACACTGATTGCCCGTGAGAAAAATATCGATATGGACCTGGTGATTGAAACGGTTGAAGCCGGCCTGCTGGCTGCGGCACGAAAAAAGTACGGCTATATCGATAATTTGTCGTTCAAATTCGACCGTCGCGAGGGTGAGTTGACGATGATCTCTCTAAGAACGGTCGTCGAACGCGTTACCGACCCAATCACCGAGATTTCGCTCAAGGATGCCCGTGAACTGGATCCGCAGGCGGAGGTCGATGATCAGATGGAGATATATATCGACCCGGTTGAGGAGTTCGGTCGTAATGCCATCATCTCGGCCAAACAGATTCTTATTCAGCGCATTCGTGAGGCCGAACGCGATCGCATCTATGATGAATACATTACGCGTGTCGGTCAGCTCATATCCGGCTCGGTTCAGCAGATCGATAAGGGCAATGTGATCGTCAATCTCGGGCGGGCCGAGGCGGTGTTGCCGACCCGCGAGCAGATAACGCGCGAGAAATACCGTCAGGGCGATCGTATCCGGGCGATTATTATCGATGTGCAGAAGTCGATGAAGGGTCCGCAAATCGTGCTGTCGCGGGCAAGTACAGAGTTTATCATGCGCCTGTTCGAACTTGAAGTGCCCGAGATTTTTGAAAAGATCATAGAAATCCGAGCCATCGCCCGCGAACCTGGTGAACGCACCAAACTGGCGGTGGATTCGG
>CAZGLR010000087.1:0-14394 GCA_964526635.1 uncultured Ignavibacteriales bacterium
TCACATGTGGCGACGCTGCTATTTTAACCAATAATCTGTACCCGCCCGTAGTCGTTCTACGATGCACTTCGAAATTGTTTCATGCGGCCATCATGGCCATGTCTGCCGATCTTTCCCACGGAACCTACGCCGAAACCTTCTCCGGAACGCCTGCTTCGCTGTCAGCCACTACTGGCCATTCGGCAATAGCCTTATCGGTGACGGTCCCTTTCGGAATCACTATTTCGCTGCCGGTTGTGGCTGCTTCTTCCGGATTTCGCGTTTCCTCGATTGCATCGGCGCCTGTGGCCGAGCGCGTCTTGAGTTTCTTGTGCATCCTTCTAATAAAATCGCTGGCGGTGGTTTCGAATACAAACGGAAATATCGAATGGATAAGACAGGCAATGCCGCAGAGGATCATCATCGATCCGACCCGCAGGGCAAAAAGCAGATGCTCAAAATACGATTCCCCGACCGTGGCGGGGTGTTCGGTGAAAAGCCTGGTGATCATAATGCCGACCTCGCTTCCTGATCGCCATCCATGGCGACCATCATCGTGGATTTACTTAGTCCTCGATATTGAGATCGGCCAGGAGGGCGATTCCCTCCAGTGTCAGAGTAGGAATATTTTCGGAAATGAGTTCTGAGCCCGCCGCAAACAGTTCGGCATCGCCGCCGGTGGTGACAATGAGCGGATTGGTATCCATCTCCGCGATAATATGGCGTAAAATATTGTCTATCATCCCGATAGTGCCATAATACAGACCCGATTGCAACGCCCCGGCAGTCGTCTTACCAATCGCCTGATCCGGCTTGACCGGCTCGACATCGAACAGTCGGGCTGCTTTCCGGCTCAAATTAGCCATGGCCGTATGTGCGCCCGGTGCGATCACCCCGCCGAGATAAGCGCCTTGAGTATCGATGACATCGAAGGTTGTGGCCGTGCCCATATCGACCACAATAGCGGCCTTTCCGAAGCGCTTGTTGGCCGCGGCGACATTGGCCAGACGGTCCGCGCCAATTTCACGGGGATAGGGATATTTGATTTCAAACGGCAGCTTAATGTCCGAGGAAATCACTACCGGGTTGACAGTGAAGTACTTGGCGGTCATCCGACTGTACACTTCAGTCAGGCGGGGGACGACCGAGCAGACAGCAACCCCGGTAATCAATTTGATATCAGCCGACGTATGATGATAAAACAGCGATGATACAAACATCCCGGCTTCATCGACGGTCATTTCTCGATTGGAGGTAACCCGAAAATGGGCTATCAGTCGGGAATTATCGAATATCCCGACAACGGTATTCGTATTGCCGATATCTATCGCCAGCAGCATGGGACAAATATACGCTTCGCCACAATCCCGGTCAATCGCCATTGAACAACATTTACACTGATTTGTCTATTAAGTACACCGTCTGAATTTCATCCCGGGGGTAGTATATGACGTGGAAAATCGTTATCGAGATTATCGTATCGATAGTCGTGACCATTATCCTCTCCCTGATTTTCAGCACTCGCGGCGTTTACTGAGGGATTGCACTCAGAGACTGTCGGCGTCTATATTTCGGGTAATATTCCCCCGCGCATCCGCGGCATTTATTGCAGTTGTATCGGATACAGTGCTTTACAAAATCGATCGCGGCGTGTATATTTGCCCCATGCGTACACAATATGTATTCCTCGGAGCACTGATGGTGCTGATGCTGGCGTGTACTCTGGCGCCGGCCGCTGATATTCGAATCCTGGCCTCGGATATTGAACATTTTATCGGAACCTACGATCCCGACCAGGGCACACTGATCGATTACAAGATTGTTGACTGGGACGACAGCGACCCGATGTCGTATCCCAACGCCATAAAGCAGTTTCCTGATGAAGAGAGTGTTTATTATGGCATGCCGCCGTGGTATTCCACGATGGCCACGGCTGTTCTCCCGGTGCCTGAGCAAGGGGTGACTTTTGTGGCGCTGATGGATATCAAACTGCAATACTCGACCGACGCGAAGATCAGCCGCTGGCGGATGGATGGCGACTATCTGGTATTCGAGTGCATAGGCGAGAATTTCCCCAGGCTCGGCGGCGCGCCGAATCTCGATGGTTCGTTTTTATTTCCCGATAATTCCCGCTTTATCGTGGCTCGTTCGGCCGGCGGAGACATGAGTGAAGTCTGGCATGCGTATGCATTTATCCATGAAGCCGGCGATTGCACCTGGGTGCCGATATACTCGTTGAGATCAAGACGGGACCTGGCCTCGCCGAATGTCGTAGAGACGTATTGCCGTATGGTTGACCCCGGTAACAGTTACGATATCGTCGTTGTGGAGCAGGAATTCAAGGATGCCAATGCATCCAACGCCAAACCGATCTCGGTCGATTCCGCTTATATAAATTTGTGGGAGATGGCGCAGCAGGGTAAAAGATAGACAGTATTATATAGTCGAAAGCGTTTTAAAAAAATGCCTCCGGGGTGCAACCCTGGAGGCATTTTTTCTGTCAAATCATATGGAGGCTGAAACTATATGATCGAAATATCTTCAACATCAGGATGGATCGCGGTCGGCATCATAATCGGATTGATTATTGCGCCATTGCCATATTTACTCCGAGATCATGAATCCGACTCTGATCGATAGCCTCCTATCCCTCGGTTTTTTCCTCATCGCCGCCGGTTTCGTTTTCGGCGGGAGTTTCACTTTCGGCGGCTTCTTCACCCTCTGTCGGCTCCGGTTCGGGTTCGGTCTTTTCGGGTTTGGTGAATTCAGCGGCAGCGACCCCGGCTTTTGACAGGAATTCCGAGGCTTTCACATCGCCCTTTTTATCGACAATCTGGCAGCCGATTTTTTTGGCGCGATCCTGATATTCTTTGCCCTCTGGTTTGTCGAAAAAGTCGGTCCAGACAATTACCGGCGTTTCTTTGATAGTATCATTTTCGCGCAGGTGGCGCAGGATGCGGAGACCATCGACCCGGTTTTGATTCTTTGAGTTCGCAAAGTTGGTGATGATCATATGCGGCTGGAATTTCGCAATCGATTTGAGTTGTTTACGGTTCTGGCCGCCCTGGCTCATCAGCGCCAGATCGTTGAATTCCTTGGTTGCAACACTCAACCGTTCATTGTCAAACGATGATTTGAGTTTCTTAATGTCTTCCGGGACATCGTTAATAAGCACAACTTTCAGTGTTTTCACACTCATGATACACTCGCCCTTTTTAGAATGACTGTTCTGGTATCCGGCCCATACATTCTTCCGTCGGCTCGTGCCGTTGTGCCGGAGATGCTGGAAAAGATAGTATATGAAATTTTGCGATTTAGTCAATGATTTCAATACTTCGAAAAGTGGGAAACGGGGGCACTGTGTACCCCCGTATCTCCCGGTGTTGCGGATAGAACGGGCTAATTTTTGCGGCGGCGAACCAGTCCCACGCCAGCCAGGCCGGCGCCGAAGAGCAGCATAGTGGCCGGTTCGGGAATCGGAGTCTGCAGCGGTTCAGCCGAGATTCCCACTTCCAGGCCGGATCCACACTGGTCGAAGAATTCGTGCGGCATCTCTTCCGGCAGGGAATAAGGCGACAACGTTGTCGCGAAAACCAGCGTACCGGTACCGGTGGTCGGCGAGGTGTATTCGGTGAAGAAATCAAAAGCGACGCCATCGGGCAATTCTTCCGGAAAGGTCAAATCGGCCCAGTGCAGGGCGGTGTTGATGTCGTCGTAAGACGCAATATGATTCCAGCTTAGATCGGGAATCGGTGCCGGGCAGCAGGGAAAACGCAAATTGCGTACGGTCACTGTCCAGAACCAGTCGGTCGATGGATTATTGCGAACATCATCGGTTGTGGGGTATGACGGCATATAATTGAAGTCAAAACTCAGGGCCGCGGCAACATTGTACCCGTAGCCGGAATAGGCAGTGGCAAATTCAGGGGATATGAACGCGCCATAGGTTTCAACAACCAGGCCATCGCCCTGATACGCGGCCGACCCGGTGAAATTGTTGCCGGTGATTGAAAAGGCCGATGCAGCACCGCTGATTGTAAAACAAGCAAGCACAAAGGCAATAACGGTTGCTGCCCGGTAGCGAATCAAGGTCATGAAGTCCTCCTCGAAAACTCTCGAAAGTGGGTAGATGGACTAATACTGTTTCAGTGGCCATTACTGCAAAAGATGGACCATATTTGCGTCTATTCTCACAGATCATGATTTCGTGCAACTACTGCGCACCTCGAGATCATCATCGAATGGGCATCAATCGACAGGATCATATAGATCGTTTCCCGCAACGGGTTTTCCAAAACACTACCACTTGTAAATTTAGAATACATCCAGTCTTCATCAGTTGTCGCCGCCACCATATCTGCATCCGTGAAGAAGTAATCGAATCATCCGTCCTAACGGTTGTGCAAGCCGTACTGACATTACTGCAAATGGATGCCTATACTGCAACAGGCTTCATGACTGTGCAAAATTGTTCTCTTCGCATAAATCATTCTATGTCATCAGCTTATGAATTTTCTACGGGTTTCGTACAGATGGCATGCCCTTTGAACTAAAGGGGTATATGCGATATGTTTGTTCGACATCATGGTCTTTTGTACTGACGATAACATTGCTTTTATCGCTTATGACAGCACAAGGATCAGTACTGTTTGCAGGCAGCGATACTATTGTTACTGGTCGTGTCGTCGATCAGGACAGCCAGTCTATTATCGGCGCCACTATAACTCTGTCGGACAAAACCGGTATTATCGCCGGTATGCCCACTGATCTCGATGGCGCTTTTCGATTAAAGGCACCATCATCGGAAACGGCATCGCCAATTCTCACCGTTTCCGCCATTGGTTTTGAAAAGCGGATTCTGTCGCTTCATGGTTCAGTTTATCCGCATGAGTTGATTATCAAGCTGACTCCCAAGCTGGTCGATATCGAGGCGGTGACTGTTTCCGCGCGCCGTGAGGAAGAACCATCACAGGTGCATTTATCCCGTGAAGCGATAATGACAGCCGGGCAGACATCGCTACTCCCGACTAATCCAATCAACGCCATTACCGAGCCGCATGTTCTTCGCGAGGGATCAACGCACTCATCTAAAATCAGAATCAGCGGTACCAGTCCGACATATTACCTCAATGGTATCAAAATCGGCCAGGATCCCAATCATTATGGCATGTTCTCGATTGTACCGTCATCGATTGTCGAAAGCATGTCTTTGTACAGCCATGGTACACCGGTGCAGTTCGGATTGCCGACAGTAGTTAAAATGGAAACGCCGCGTTACTTCAAAAGAGATTTCAGCGGGGAGATAACTGCCTCAGTCGTCGAAATCACCAGCGCTTTTTCATATGGTACGGACAGCTATTACATGGTCGGGTCACTCCGCAAATCACTTTTGGATCAACTGGTCAAACGATTGAAATTAAGAACTGATCGCCGCACGATTCCGCCGACTAATTTCCAGGATTTGTTTCTCACTTTCGGGTGGCGATTAAACGACAAATGGGATGTATATCTCGACCACTATCAGGTACGCGATTTTCTGGCCTATACCACCGATGCCTTTTCGGTCGAAGCCGCCGGTATCGATACCCGCCAGAATTCGAGTGAGATTTATTTCGGGACGCGGGTGACCGGTGCGCTTGATAATGTGCTGTTGACATTCCATGCCGCATACTCAGGATCAGAAGAGAAATACGATGCTCTCCCGGAAGATATCGCCGAGCGGGAGCAGTTCATGGTCTCGCTGGATGCCGGGCGCCATTCGCTTGTGGGTGGAGTCCAGGCTGACTGGAAAATCAAGTACGTTACTGTCAAATCCGGAATCGAGCTTACCCGGTGCTTCGATCGGTCGATCGATATGGAGCAGATCAACTGGAATTTCCTTCCCCCGGATTACACCAGCGACAATCCCAATTTTTATCAGGTTGAACTGAATAATCTCTATGGCGCCTATGCTTCATCATCTTCGATGCTCGATGCCGCCGGATATGTTTCGTTTACGACACGCTTGGGACCAATGGAGTTCGAGCATGGTCTCAGAGCAGAATCATACAGCGCGCTGGCGGAGATGCACGCTGTTTTGCAGCGGCATCGGATATCGCTGCGGATACCGTCGGCAGGACGCATTGATGCCTTCGTCGGGACTTTTGCCGAAAGCCCCCTGGGTAATGTGCTGGAACCCTATCAGGTGATTATCGATGATCACGGGCGTCATCTGAAGCCGATGCGAAGCAGCCTGGCGTCGCTGCGTTGGCGTTATGGACCGATTTCAATCGGTGCGTTCTACAAATCGATGCGGCAGATTCCACTTACCGGTCCAGCCTACAGCGCAGTCGATAAATCAGGCGTGGCAGTCGATGGCTTCATTACCGCCCAGTCGGTGGGGAAGGCATCCTTCCACGGCGCCGATTTCAGCTTTGTCAAAGATAATTTTCTCGAGTCCGGCGTGCGACTGACGACATCCTATTCGTACAGCTCGGCGTTAAAAACTACCGGTCTCAAATCGGAGACGGTTATCCCTCATGATCTCGATGCCACCCATGCAATTCGATTTGGTACGGAATATCGACTGAATGCAATCACGCGACTGGGTCTGGATTTATCATGGCGCAGCGGGTATCCCTATACTCCGGCCAATGCGACTGCAAAATCGAGCACCGACCGTTTCAATGAGGTGCACTATATCAATTATATCAGCCGCCAGAATTCGGCGAAGTTTCCCGCGCATGCAACTGTGAATGTGCACGCGAATTTCGATTTCGGGCGGACGGATGTGTTTGCGGCAATCTCGAACATTGCCAATTTCGAGAATCCAATTATCAGTACCCAAAATGGCTATGTTTTTGATGCCGGTATTTTCCCGATGATCGGCATGCGCTGGGAGTTTTAGCAGATGGCATTTATCAATTGATGAATATCTCTGCTAATTTGAAAATGGAATGCCAAACATAAATACATATATGTAAACGTACATATATGCATTCCAAAGCGCATGAGTCGCATAAAGATGATAAAACGACTTAGTCGCGATGTACACTCTGCACCAGATATAGCCCAAAATCGATACTACCAGGAATCCCCAAAGATTTGATAGATACTGCCCATGCGGTGCCGCAAACAGCAGAACGGTCATCCAGACTGCGTAACGACGGCCAAATCTCTTCCATAGAGCCGGAAACACTATGGTGAACAGCACAAGCGATTCTAACAGCGGAGCATGAATGAGACTATTAAAAAGACTTTCAGAACCAATGATGATTGAACGAAACAATTCGCCATTAGTAACAGCGTCGTCAAATATTGATGCAATATCACTGCGGATTCCGACAAGTCCATCACCCAAAAATTTGCTTGGCAAGGTGTCTATCGATAACTCATGGATCGAATCCGGCTCATAGTGATTAAGCGTTATTCTCACTGCGATGAAAATTCCATAAACCACAATAAAGGGCAACGAAAGCAGTATAAGTGATCGCCAGTACCGAGTCAGGCCCGTCGTGTTAAAACCAAATGGGTTGGCTATTGGCGCAACTCTATTTTCGCTGTATCTAAAATAAACTACACCAATGGCCATAAATAAAGGAAGAGGAAAACTCATTACAAATGGCGGTACAAAAAGAAAGAAAATATAAATGACGATCGATGATTTTAGCTCAAACGGTGGCTCAAACGTCGGGCGGCCGATCAGGCTGCAATAGGTGGGCCTAATTGTTGCTTGCTGCGCTTTCATTTTAGTCGAAAATTAACAGATGGAAGCTCTCATGATCCATCTCACGGCACTTACTGCGAGCCCGATCATGAGAATGCTGTGGGCGATTCGCAGCAAAGTATTTCCGCGCGGAAAATATTCTCCCGATTGAAACCAAACCGGCGTAAAAATCCCCCACCTGCCCGATGGCGGATCACCAGTGCGGTAAAACTGCGCCCAGAGAGTCAGGACAATAAAAGGAATAACTGTACATATCCCGAGTATCAGCAAGAGAGTATCAGTCATCGCACTGTCCTTCATCAATGATTGCGCGGGGTAAGTCGCGAACGGAGTAACCAATTTACTCCCAGCCAGACCGCGCCGCCGACGAGACCGATAGCCAGAGCGCAGAGCACAGCCATGCCAAATGGCTGCTCATAGATGCGGAACATGATGACCGGGAGGATAATCAGTGCCAAAAAAAGGCTATCTATCATACTCACAATTATGCCGCGTGATTTTTCCACGAAAATTCCCCTTATTTTAATTCCAGCCAGTCGCGGATCATCCAGCGGATAAACAGCGCCACCAGGCCGACACTCAGACCGATGGCCAGAGCATAGAAAATGATCATGCCCCAGGATTTTTCAGGAACATTGAATAGCAGGACAAGCGCACCTGTTACCATGATCATGGTGATCAGCCCGGTGATCTCAGATAGTTTCATGCCCTGTTTCATAGTTTATTCTCTTCAGGCGTTGTTTTATGACCGTCTGTCTCGTTTTCCGGGGTACTCAATACATGATACACAAATTGTAAGAACAAAAAACGGTCGTGACAATAAGGACAATTGCGATGTGAAAGCCGATGTCATTACCGGCACTCCCGGTATCACTACGACATAGACCCGATATAAGCATAAATTCAGCGATGCCAATACCAATCAGAAGCGCTATCCACCATTTGAATTTTGGTCGAGTTGATTGCGATTTATCCCTGAGAATTTTTGTTTTTCTTTTATCAATATACTGAGTCGCTTTGTGAAAAAAGGCAAGAATATAATACACGAATAAACCCGCTATCGCAGAAAATAAGATGATGAATCTCAACGGCTCAGGTTCGCCATCCATGCTCGAATTAGATTGACTAACTATAAAGATAAATATTGAAAAAATAAATGCGATTCCCAGAGCGGCTTTCCAATTGAATTTACGGTCAATGGATTTCTCGGACATACATTACTCCCCAATTATGCATTTAATTAGTTGAAGAATTATCACCTGCGAGGGGGAGGCAGGCGGTACATCTCTTACCCCTGCAAACCTATCTTTTGCAGGCGGTAGCGGACCGCGCCCTCGGTCATATTAAGGCGGCGCGCGATCTCGCTGCGGTTGCCGGCGCAGTCGTTGATCATTTGCAGCAGGACGTCACGTTCTTTCGGGCGGCCGTTACGGGCAAACCCGATAATGCGCGCGACATCGCTTTTGGCCATCGCTGCCAGGCGATTGATCTCCGTCTCCAGTTCGCGAACATTGCCCGGCCATGACCGTGATGCAAAGATGTCGGCGAGGGTCTTGCTATCGGTCGTTGTGGCATTGACTTTGTGAGTTGCGAGGAAATGCTTTGTCAATGGCTCAATGTCGCCATTGCGGTCGGTCAGTTTCGGAAGGCGCATGTCGATGTGGCGAATGCGATGATATAAATCGGCCCGGAATTTGTTCTCAGTGACCATGGCTACCAGGTCGCGATTAGTCGCTGATATCAACCGAAAATTGACCGGTACTTCGGTGTTCGAGCCCAGCGGACGGACGACCCTGCGCTCGAGAACATCGAGCAGTTTGGTTTGGATTGTTGGCGGGGCCTCGCCGATTTCGTTGAGATAGAAGGTGCCGTCGCGTGCGGCCTCGATCAAACCCTTACGGTCGGAATCGGCGCCGGTGAAAGCGCCCTTGCAGCAACCAAACAGCTCGGCTTCAAGTATACTTTCGGGGATAGCCGCGATATTGACAATTACAAACGCGCCATTTGCGCCCGAGTACCAGTGGATATAGCGGGCCATGAGGTCCTTGCCGGTTCCGGTCGGACCAGTGAGAAGCACCGGCATTTGGGTCGGGGCGATATAGGCAACCTGCTCGATGAGCTTGAGCATGACCGGATCACGGGTGATGATCTTCGGCTCGGCGTCGGAATCATCTTCGGCATGAGCGGGACGGATCGGTTGCGAAATCTCGCGCTGGATCTTGTTGAGGTAATGCTCGACCTTCTCGGACTGAAAATATTCGCGGGCCAGATGCAGCATGGCGTTCTTTTCGCCGTTGGCAAACGCGCCGGAGGTGGCTGCGATGTAACGCCCAGCCGCCAGATGGTACCGTGACCCGATCATATTATGCATCTCGATAGCTTTTTCGAAATGCGGGCGGGCATCTTCGAAATTGCCAGCGATGGCAGCCAGTTGGCCCATGATGCGATAGCATTCGGCGATCTCGATCCGTTCGTTGAGCTTGGTGGCGACGGTCAGGGCTTCATCGACAGTCTTTGTGGCGAGTTTGTGTTTTCTGAGCCCGAGGTAGGCGTCGGCCATGTGGCGTTTTATCTGCGAGATCAAAAACGATTCCGGGGCGATATCGAGACCGATTTTGAGACCTTTGTTGAGCTCGGCCAGGGCTGCCTAGTGGCTGCCCTGCAGGTTCAGAATCCAGCCGTAGTACTCGTGGTAGATAGCTTTTTGCCGTTTATAGTCATCGAGATATGGCTTGGCTTTTTCGAGCTGCGTGATAGCCTTGGGGTAGTCGGCGAGCATGGCATAGGGCGCCGCCGACATGAGGTAGAAGTTCGCCTGATAAGCCATATTACAATCAGCGACAAAATGCTCAATTTCTTGATATTCATATATGGAATGACATATTTTGCCAAGCAAGAATTCATTTAAAGCAATATTCCCCAATACAATCGAAAGTTGAGATTTGTTTTCAGAGCCTAATAAAGAACGACATCGATATAAATACTGCAAAGAATTAGCATAATTACCATGGTGATTTTCAAGATATGCTAATCGATTTAAAGACTTCGCTTGGCCGTATATATTTTTGACTCGTTTGAAGCTCGCGTATGCTTCAATAAGCGATTCTTTAGCTTCTAAAAATTCTCCTAAATGAGCCTGATAGTATCCCATGTAGTATTTGGCAAATGCGAATTTAACATGCTCGGCACTATGTCGATAATAGTCTATTGCTAAACTCAGTTTGGAAAACACATCATAATTGCCAAGGCCAATGTGTGCAGAAGCAAATAACAGGTTTAAATGAGCTCCTTCCTTTGGTGTTGGCTTCAAACTTGAATCTAGCTTTATAAGCCTTAATACATCCTCATAGTTACCAGCGAGTAAATGGCCTTCGGCGATTCTAAGTATTTCTTTTAAATCAGAGGGCGTCATTTGTTTTTACCCACAATGAATTCGTATGCATCAAAGATGTTGTCAATGATTTGCAGAAAACATCTAGTAAGTGTCGATGGCGTATTCAGAGCGTTGATTGCATCACCATTTTGGTGTGTATTTGGGGGATTCGACTGTTCTGGATTCGGGTTATCCTGGGATTGTAACTCACCCCAAGGGTTTTCGTCGCCGACGGGGTTTGATGGCTCCAGCTGGTCCTTGTCTCGCCAGTCGATTCTATCAGCCACCGCGGCCGATGGGAAAATGCTCAGCATAAACACCGTGAGCATGCACATGATGATCAGCTTTTTCATTTTAGATCATCCTCTCCGGACAGCTCCCCACGCCGTCCAGAATAAAGTTTGCATTTCGTTCTTCCTGTATTCTCTGTATAGCTTGCTGTAACAGTTACAATCGTTCCGCATTGGCTGGAACCCACGGCAAGCCGTGGGCCACCCGGCCTTATCGGTTGCCTCCGTATGCGCCAAGGCCATCGATATTCAAAACCGATAGTATACTTGTATAGCCAGAAGCAGATTCTCGTTGTCTCTGATATAAACGCAGTGTACTTTTTGCGAAGGGTCAGATAGACCCCATTGCCTCTCATCTACTATAAGAATAACAAATTTACTCATCTTTTGTCAAGTAAAAAATGTGAATGTGATAATTTTTTTTATAGCCGTCGGAAGCGGCTTCTGGGACCGCTCGTGTGAGCGTGCCATTCGGTTGTCTAAAAGTTTGCCATACAGGAGGGTGGCCCGACAATGCACAGCATTGTCGGGTTCCCGCTCACACAGTATTCAAGTGCGCTCCGACCCATCCGGATGTGGGGTACTCGGCCGGCCGCTATCCTTTGAATCCCGGACGCTGGTTTTCCTCAAGATAAACGCAACTGCCAGCCCGGTTATCACACACATCGGGAAGGCGAAAATGTAGATGACATCATCCATTTCCCCGCTGAATCTGATCAGTTCGAAAGCAGACATGCCTATGGCGAAAACAAAGACCGCGGTATAGAATGCTCTCAGGTAGCGGTTCATCCCATTCCAGCTTTTGGCAGCCTCAGCAAACATTGTCATTTTCATATTGCCTCCTCAGAACAGGCAAGGCGGCCCGACAAAGTGTAACATTGTCGAGTTCCCGCATTCATCACTCGACCCTGGAAAAACCTCGCTTTACTCAATCGGCTTCTTCTCAAATGCACGAAGAATTAGGGAAACGATGATTGCTACAACACTTGTCACCAGGATACTGATCACTATCAAAGTCAGAAAGCTCTGATCCAGCAAATCAAAAATAAAAAGGATGGCGGTCAATGACACACCCGAAACAATTCCAGTAATCGCGCCATTTCGAACTTGCCTATCCATTTTGCTTCCTTTCACTCATTTTAATCAATGCTATCGTCTAAATGACCTCAATAACCGAAAGCCGGCGGTTATATATTATTGGCCGGGTTAAAATTCTCCAAACAAAATCAATGTAACGGGTATGAACGTGGCAAAAGAATTCCATAAAATATGGATCACAATGATGTGATATATAGATTTTGTTTTGAGATACACATACGCCATCCAGAAGCCATTGAGTGCGACGAGCAGAAATACCACAATGTTTGGAAGACGGTCAATGTGTCCAAGTGCGAATATCGCAGTTGCACCCCAGAGGGCCATCTTCTCGCCCTTCCAGGAATACAGGTAGGGTATCATCAGGGCAAAAAAGAATATCGATTCCAGAATAGGCCCAAAGATACTTGCTTGATAGGCAGCGCGCCATAATGCGGATACGACCAATGAGAAATTTCCATCCTCAAGTCCCTTCTCGAGTTTTGGCAGGTCGATAAGTTTGGTAATACCCTTGTTGAGTTCTTCCCGAAGCTCCTCCATTGTCATAGGATCATCGCCGGGCGGGAAGATATGATCAGAGATTTCTGGAAAAATCGCGAACAAAACTAATAAGGTGATCAGGATCAGAGCGAAGATCAGGATACCGAGCCATATGCGCCTGCCCCGCTTTATCGCCTGAATGTCAAGTCCGATCGGATTGGATATTCCTTTGTTGCTGGCAGCTATATAGCAAATGCTGATTAGGGCAAAGAGATAAAAAAGTTGAAGGGCGATGTTGACGGGAGTCAGGAGAAGTGCTCCGGCAAAGATAAACAGGGGAATAGCCAGCCATAGTTTAACCGGCGGTCTGAAGTCGAGGGTGTTATTCATAAGATTTGATAGAGGGTGGAAAAATTATCTCTCCACCCTTATAGCATTTCCTTTTAATTTTCTTGATAACCGGGGTATCCGTTAAATCCAATGTTTCCATTGTCTGTGCCATCTACGGATGCAAGCCATTTGCCAACGGTTTGAAGAGCGTTCCAAGTTGCTTCGGAGAGTTCGTATAGTTCCCAATACTGAATTATCTTTCTCAATATGGAATTGAGGGTTGATTGGATCTCAAATTCAGAATAGTCATTAGGGTTGTTTGCAAATCCAATTAAGAAAGCGCGATCTCCTGAAGAAAGAATTCCCACGCTCACTAAGTGATCAATCGCATCGATTGGCGGCGGTGGGATTTCCACAGGTACCATTTCGCCATTGATGCGATTCGGGGCTGAGCCATCGGTGATGCCCGTGGATCGATATGCGAAACTCGGTGCGGCCAAAAGCACGATACAGACAATCATCAAAAGTACGTGTGAATATTTCACTGTTAACTCCTTTAGGTTAATACCTATTACTTGTTATCCGGTCAAGTCAATTCGACCGGGCGGTTGTGTACAGCGCGCGCGTGATGATGCGAAGCCCTGCTTGGGCCCGAAGTGGCTTCGCATATGGCCATTTTCGTGCGCAAAGATTATGCCGTTGATTGGATTATTTTATTTTCGCATCCGTATCGCATTGCACGATAACGGAATCAAATTTTTACAGCGCTGAATCAAGCTCATCACAAAAATAATGAAAATTCGTAAATTTACGAATAGCCGTTTACGAATTCGTAAAAACTTTTGTACGCGATTGTAATACAACAGCATACAATTCGTAAATTTCCGAAGGGCGTTTACGAATTGGACTACCCTGTCCATTATGGTTTCGGTAATCGCCTCATTCTCAAATGAATACGAGACCAGATCACATTCCGAAAATTCATAAATTCACGAGATTTTTCCCTCTCAATTCGTAAATTTCTGAGATTTTGGCAGACATTAAGGCTTTTCAGATTCGGTGACAGCTATCGCATGGCCTGACACCGCTGGCGATCGCCCGCCAGCGCAACAATATCCTTTGCATCGCAGCTCTGGAGCGGT
>CAZGLR010000088.1:0-7320 GCA_964526635.1 uncultured Ignavibacteriales bacterium
ATCGCGGCGATATCCCCGGCATCGCCCACCATGCGGCCATACAGTTGATCGCTGATTTCGCGGGCGGCATCTTTGACATTTTCCACCGATGGCCCGAAGAGCACCGGTACCCCGGCCTGCACCGGCTCCATAATATTGTGTCCGCCGATATCGCCCAAGGTGCCGCCGACGAACGCGATATCCGCTGCAAAATAGAGATCGGACAAGTACCCCATACGATCCATGACAATGACCGGCGCATCGCCGCCATGTTCAACACGGTCGCTGTAGCAATCAAAAGCCAGGTCTAATTCATCCAGGATGCTTTCGATATCATCGAGCCGATCCAGATGCCGTGGCGCCAGCATGATAGTCAGATCATCGGGAAAAGATGGCATCTTTGTCAGCGCCTCACACAAAATTTCTTCTTCCCCGGGCCGGGTAGAGCCGGCCACAAAAAACCAGGTGCCTTCATCGATTCCAAGCTGGGCCCGGTATTTTTCCCTTAGCGCGCGACGGTCATCAACCGGCAGGGGATCATGCTTGATATTCCCGGTCACCACAATCTTGTCCGGATCGGCCCCGATCTTTGTCAGCCGTTCGCGATCATCCTCGGTCTGCACGCCGTATTTTTTGTAGGCACTCAACGACTTCTTCAGGGCGCCGGCAAACAGCGCATACTGACTGGACGATCTGGCCGACAGACGGCCATTGGCCAGAAATAGCGGAATCTCCCGCCGACGGCAATGATCAAGGAAATTGGGCCATATTTCGGTTTCAATCACGACGATACCATCGGGACGAAACACTTCAAAAAACCGTTCCAGCGGCTTTTCGGCATCCAGCGGGAAGAAAAATACGGCCGCGGCTTCCGGGAAAATCTCACGCGCCAGTTCCTGGCCGGTACGGGTATAGGTCGAAATACAAATCGACAACCCGGGGCGCTGCCGCAGCACAGCATCAATCAACCGTCGCAGCACCCGCACCTCGCCCATCGACGACGCATGCCCCCAGAGCAGCGGACGGGGCGTCCCTTCCGATGGCAAATAGTCCCCAGGATCAAACGCATTGCGCTGCGCCCATTCTTCCGGATAATTCCGTTTCAAATCACCGGCCAGTACCGGAGCCATCCGATACATCGTATTGAATATGAAACGATATAATCCTAACATAACCGGGCCACCTTCATCAATGCCTCACATGTCCGGCGACCGGTAGCGCCGGCACCCAGCATGCGCCGAACCCGCTGTAATTCCACCACTGTCCGACTATACACTTCCGGCGAATACAATATGGCTTCAGTATGACGAGCAATAGCCGTCCCGGTCGCCTCATGTTGAATCAATTCCGGGACAACCTTCCGGCCGGCTACGATATTGACCATACCGATCGCATCCAGCTTCACCAGCCGCCGGGCGATCTGATACGTCACAAAGCCGGTCTTGTAAATCACCACCATCGGCGTGTTGAAAAAGGCGGTCTCAACCGTCGCAGTACCCGATGATGTAATCACAAAATCGGCCGCCGATACGACATCCGGCGTCCTGCCGAAAATGAGATGATCGGCATGGCGCGAACCGAAACGGCGATACATTTGCTCGTCAATGTGGTCCACCCCGGCGATCACAGTCACCATCTCGGCATGCTTTCTTTTAAGACGGCGCGCTGCTTCGGACATCACCGGCAGCATTCGCCTGATTTCCTGCTTCCGCGAACCGGGCAGCAGGGCAATAATCCTGGCCTCAGCCGGCAGGCCCAGCGCTCTGCGGCATTGCGCGCTGTCGCCGACAGCATGATACCGGTCGACAATCGGATGGCCCACGAATTCAGCATTGACGCCATGTTCCCGGTAAAACTCTGCCTCAAACGGGAAAATTACCAGCATGCGATCCACCAGGCGGGCAATCTGGGCCACCCGCTTTTGCCCCCAGGCCCATACCTGGGGCGATATATAATATACGACAGGAATTCCCAACGGCTTAATCCGCTCGGCCAGCCGAAGATTGAACCCGGGATAATCAATGAGCACCAGGCAGGCGACATCGGCGTCCCGGATAGCATCAACCATTCGAAACATCAGCCGGCGGAAATACATGTATTTCGGCACGATCTCCCAGAATCCGAGCACTGCCAGTTCCCGATAATCGGCCATCGGTTTCAGCCCGGCCTGCTGCATCAACGGTCCGCCCAGCCCGAATACTTCGATATCCGGACAGACAGTCCGAATCTGCGTAATCAGGTTACTTCCCGGAAAATCCGCTGAGGGATCACCGGCACATATACAGATGGATTGCTTACTTTCCATTCTCAACAAACGCCTGTGCCGATTTGTGGCTTTCGTCGATCACCGCCAGGGCCACCGCCAGCGCGTCGCGCCCTTCCCGTCCGGAGATCGGAACCGGCCGATTATTGATGAGCGCATCGGTAAAAACCGTCAACTCCGTTTCAAGCATATCCCGTGTAGATTCGCCTGTCTTCACATACCCGACTTTCTTACCGGAGTCACCCAGCGGCAGGGCGAATTCGCCTTTCGATGGCCCACTTTCCAGCATGCGATACAAATCAGCCCGCCGCTCGGCCAGATCCAGCGAATAATAGCCTGAAGACTGGAAAATCCGCAATTTACGCATCGGCTTGAGTGAAATACGGCTCGCGGTTAAATTGGCTACCGCACCATTGGCAAATGTCAGCCTGGCATTGGCGATATCTTCGGTCTCACTCACCACGCCGACCGCCGATGCCGCAATATGTTCTACCGGATGTCCGATTAAATGCAGGGCCAGGTCGATATCGTGAATCATCAAATCGAGAACTACAGCCACATCCGTACCCCGGGGATTAAACGCCGCCAGGCGATGCGCCTCGATAAACTTCGGTGCGATTTTATATCCGTCCAGCGCCTGGACCGCCGGATTAAAGCGTTCGATATGCCCGACCATCACCTGTACGCCCGCCTGCTCGGCGGCGATCAGGACACGATCGGCATCATCGAGGTTAGCAGCTATCGGCTTTTCGATCAACACATGGCAACCGGCCTCGATAGCCATCAGCGCCATCTCGCAATGCCGCGATGTCGGCACGACAATCGAGACAGCATCGCAGACAGCGACACACTCCTCAACGGAAGAAAATGCCGTACAGCCGATTTCGCCGGCGACTTTGCCGGCGCGGTCGGTATCGATATCATACACACCGGCCAGTTTGATGCTTCTGATATGCGACGCCCAGCGGGCATGATGCCGTCCCAGTGCGCCGACTCCAATGACTCCATACGATAATTCAGCCATAAGATAAAAAAAAGCCGCCGGGTTCGCGGCGGCAAGGGGCAATCTGTCCTTATTTACTTATTTATGCCTCGGCTTGAGGCCTGAATAAACTCCATTACTTGCTTGACCTCATTGGTCAACGGTACCTCAGTTGAAATGCGGGCCACAGCCTGCGACGTATTGAGGTTAGAGAAAAACAATAATTTAAAGACATCCTGAAGGGCCGCAATTGCTTCGCGAGAAAAACCACGGCGCTTCAGTCCGATCAGATTCAAACCCATAACTTTCAATGGATACCCACCCATGAGGGCATATGGACACACGTCTTTTGGCACACGGAACCCGCCCCCAATCATCGAATGCGTCCCGATATTGACAAACTGATGCACCGGAACCACCCCGCCAATGATGGCATAATCATCGATATGCACGTGCCCCGCCAAGTTGACCGAGTTGGCCAGAATCACATGATCACCGATCTTGCAGTCATGCGCCACATGAGCATAAGCCATAATCAGACAGTCGGTACCGATATCGGTCGAACCGCTTTCACTGGTTCCCCGATTGATCGTGACGTATTCTCGAATGGTTGTATTCTCACCGATATTGGCCAGGGTCTCTTCACCCTCGAACTTCAAATCCTGCGGTATCGTGCCGATAACCGCACCCTGAAAAACCCGAATGCCCCGCCCCAGGCGCGTGCCCGAAGCAATCAGAACATGCGAGCTGATCGCGCAGTTTTCGGCAATAACGACATTGTCTTCAATTATCGAAAACGGTCCAATCTCTACGGATTCATGGACTTCCGCTTTGGGATGAACAATCGCAGTGCTGTGTATCATCTATCCACCAATGCCGCCATCAGGCTGGCTTCTGTTACCACGTTTTCATCAACATAGACATAGCCCTGCATCCGGCAGATATTACGACGGAATGACAACATTTCCAGTTCAAAACGCAATTGATCACCGGGATGAACCGGACGTCGGAATTTGACATTGTCGATCGCCGTGAAATACACCAGAACCTTGCTCGGATCAGGGACATCGTTCATCAACAAAATCCCGCCGGCCTGGGCCATCGCCTCGACAATCAGTACCCCCGGCATAATCGGATGCCCGGGAAAGTGACCGTTGAAAAACGGTTCATTAATCGTCACATTCTTGAGCGCGACGACTTTTTTCTGAGGCTCGAGGTCGAGGATGCGGTCAATCAGCAAAAACGGATACCGATGTGGCATCAGTTTCATGATACCATTGATATCCAGAAATGCATTCGCCTTTTGAGTTTGATACCTACTGACAATTTTTTTCTTTTTATATAATCCCCGCAATTTTTTGACCAGCGCCACGTTGGCCTTATGGCCCGATCGTGCCGCCAGCACATGCCCTTTGATAGGCACCCCGATCAAGGCCAGATCCCCGATTAAATCAAGGGCTTTGTGCCGTACCGGCTCATTATAGAACCGCAGCGGTACATCGTTGACAATACCGGTCTTACCAACAAATGCCGCACCCTGAATATTCAAAGCGCTCTTGATCCGATCAACTTCCACCTGGCCGCCATCGAGATCGTAAATAACGACAGCGTTATCGAGACTGCCGCCTTTGATCAGACCGCTGCCTTTGAGCATCTCCACTTCCGATAAAAAGCAGAACGTTCGGGCTGGCGAAAACTCCTCGACAAATTCCTTTTCCAGGTCAACCATCGACGTGTACTGCGTCCCCAGGGCCGGATTGGCATAGTCTATTAAAAACGTAATACGGAATTCATCCGATGGCGTCACGACAATATCGACCTTGCGATCCGGTTCGGAATACGATGTCGGGGTATCGACTTCGAGATATTCCTTGTCTTCCTCGAATTCGACAAGCCCGGCAGCGAGCAGGGATTTGACGAACGGCTCCGAGGAACCATCGACCACAGGCGGTTCCGGTCCCGACATTTCGATCAGGACATTGTCGATTCCCAGCCCCATCAGCGCCGCCAGAACATGTTCGGTGGTATGCACTTTGGCCTCACCGATGGCGATTGTGGTACCGCGGGAAATATCAACGACATGATCTATATCGGCCGGAATCTCCTCAGAATCGGGCAGGTCGATCCGCTTGAACTTTATGCCGTGATCGGCATTAGTGGGACGAAACGTGATGGTACACGGTTCCCCGGTATGCAGACCATTGCCGGTAATAGACGCCTCGCGCCCGATGGTTCTTTTTTTCATGTACATAAATGAGCCTCAAACTAAGGCTCCATAATAGACAAAGCGGAAGCCGGCAACAAGGAAAAAAACATCTCACATTCCCCGGTATTGGGAAGGATACTTCAGGCAGGTTAAATCACGTGTGAAATAGATATGAAATCAGAATATCGACAGGACACTATCGAGTTGTCATTCATAGTCTTTAATCGCCTTGATGACATCAAATGGTTCCTGCGCCTTAAGCAGGTCTTCGGCAAACGTATCAAACACGAACAACTCCGAAAGCGCCTTAAAGACTTTAAGGTACAGCGCATCTTCATACGGCGGTGCGGCCATGACAAAGAAAAACCTGACAGGCTCGCCATCGATGGCATCATAGGGATACCCCTCGGCATAACGTCCAAAGCCAATCATGAACTCCTTGGCCTGCATGGATCGTATATGCGGTATGGCGAAGCCCTTGCCGACGCCGGTCGAGGCCTTCTTCTCCCGATTGACAAAATCCAGCAGCAATTTCTTGCGATTGCCGATTTTGGCATGCGGGTCGAGCACATCGAGCAATTCAGAGATGATCGATTCCTTGAGATCAATGAGCCACTTGTCGGAAATACCGCCTTCAGGCTCCTCCGGAATCGGCGTGGTCATATTGAGCTTGATGAGCTCCGGCGCCAAAAATCTTGAAATATTAAATCCCATCGTATCTTATATCGGCATCCTGTCGATTTCATAAAGAACAACCACTATACGCACAGCCATCAGATGGGTCAAGTATGTTTTGCAGAATCGCTTCCGATATCGTAAATTGAACGGCCGGTCTTGACTTGTCAGTGGCAACAGCATAGCTTGCGCCATCTGATACCGACTCCCGGCAGTAAACTTTGCTGTGCGGTTAACCGATTGAAATAACAGACGATGCCTCTGAAGGAGAGAACCGTTTTTTGGCCAGATTTTCTGAATTTAAACGGACTGTGACATGCGGCGGCCTGACTGCCGCCCATGTCGGTGACCAGGTCACCCTCAACGGCTGGGTCAATGAATATCGCAATCTTGGCGGCCTGCTCTTTATCGACCTGCGCGATCGCTATGGTATCACCCAGGTGGTCTTCCATCCCGAGCACGTGTCCAAAGACATCTTTGCCACCGCTGCCTTATGCCGTCACGAATTCGTCATCGCCGTGCGGGGAACGGTCCAGAACCGCCCCGAGGGTACCCAGAATCCCAAACTTCCCACCGGTGAGATCGAGGTCGAATGTTCAGACATTCAGATTTTGTCGAAATCTGAGACCCCGCCCTTTGAAATCGCCGATGAAATCAATGCCCGCGAAGAACTTCGGCTGGAGTACCGGTACCTCGACTTGCGCCGCAATCCGATGCAGTACAAAATGCGCATTCGCCATGAAACCACCATGGCCATACGCGAGTATATGACGACGCAGGGTTTTTATGAAATCGAAACACCCCTGCTCATGAAGTCGACACCGGAGGGCGCCCGCGATTATGTTGTCCCCAGCCGGGTCCATCGCGGCGAGTTTTACGCCCTGCCGCAGTCGCCGCAGCTTTTGAAACAGATATTAATGATAGCCGGGTTCGATAAATATTTCCAGCTGGCCCGCTGCCTGCGCGATGAAGACCTGCGTGCCGACCGCCAGCCGGAACACACCCAGATCGACTTTGAAATGTCGTTTGTCACACCCGAGGACGTCTGGGCTGTGGCCGAGGGCATGCTCAAACATGTCTGGAATAAAGTCCTCGATATCGATATCCAAACTCCTTTTCCGCGCTGCACCTATCAGGAGGTCATGGATCGCTGGGGGATAGATAAGCCTGATCGCCGTTTCGGCATGGAAATCATCGACTTATCCGAGACTGTCG
>CAZGLR010000088.1:7330-14147 GCA_964526635.1 uncultured Ignavibacteriales bacterium
GTCGCCGGCTGCGGCTTTAAGGTCTTTACTTCAACTCTTGAATCCGGTGGCCGCGTAAAAGCCCTGTGCTGCAAGGGCGCCGGCGGGATGTCGCGTAAACAGGTCAGCGACCTGGAAACAATCGCCAAAACCCACGGTGCCGGCGGTATGGCGTACATCCTCCGAGGCGACGATGGCGACAAATCGCCGATTGCTAAATTTCTTGGAGATGATATCGTCGCCTCCATATGCAAAAAAGCCGGGGCGGAAAAGGGCGATGCTGTTTTGATCATCGCCGACAAACAGCTCAAAACCGAGTCGATTCTCGGCCAGCTGCGTCTTCATATCGGAAAAACCACCGGCCTGATTGATCGCTCCCGCTGGGAATTTCTTTGGGTGACCAAATTCCCGCTGTTTGAATATGACGAAGACGCCGGCCGTTTCGATGCCGCCCATAATATCGTCTCCAGCCCGTGCGAAGAAGACATGGAGCTTCTGGAACAGGGATTTACCACAACGCTCGATCCGACCGACCCTGATCATCCCTGGCGAAAAGCCCACGCGGATCAGTATGATCTCGTATTAAATGGTATGGAAATCGCATCCGGCGGTATTCGAATTCACGACAGCGATCTGCAGTTGAAAATCCTGAAAATCCTCGGGATGTCCGAGGAGCGGGCCGAGCGTATGTTCGGCTTTTTGCTGCGGGCGCTCAAATACGGCCCGCCGCCCCACGCCGGCCTGGCCCCCGGTCTTGACCGCATCGTCGCCCTGATGACCGGCACTGAGTCAATTCGCGATGTTATCGCCTTTCCCAAAACCACGACAGCGGCGTCGCTTATGGATGGCGCGCCATCGCCTTTGGACGATGAACAATTGAAGGAACTGGGACTTAAAATCGTCCCGCCGCCGGAGAGTGCATGACTACGACCCAATCCCATCTGAGCCAGACCTTCGATATCAGCGATATCGATCAGCGTGTCCTGTTTGGGCAAAACAATATCCACCTGCGCCTGATTGAATCGCAATTCAACATCAAAATCGTGGCGCGCGGCGATGTGATCCAGCTCGAGGGTGATAAACTGGAAGTCGAAAACGTCGTCAGTCTGCTCGAGGATATCATCACCCGGATTGAAGTCGGTCATGAGATCAGTGAGCAATACCTGATGTACGCTATTAATATGGTCAAGGAGGAGGGCCACGGCCCCGCCGATCAACTGGGCGAAGCAACCATCAATGGCGCCGCACCGGCAATGTTTGTCCCCAAGACGCTGGGGCAAAAAAATTACCTGGAAGCTATAGAAAACAACGACATCGTGTTCGGCATCGGCCCGGCCGGTACCGGCAAGACGTTTCTTGCGGTCGGCCATGCGGTTCGCGAGCTGAAGGCTAAAAAAAGAAAACGGATCGTGCTGGTCCGCCCGGCCGTCGAAGCCGGCGAAACCCTGGGCTTTCTGCCCGGTGATATCAAAGCCAAAATCGATCCATATCTGCGGCCGGTGTATGATGCCCTCCACGAGCTGATGCCGGCGGAACGCATCACCAAACTGATTGATCTGGGCATTATCGAAATCTGCCCGCTCGCCTTCATGCGCGGGCGGACACTGAACAACTCGTTTGTCATCCTCGATGAAGCCCAGAACACCACCATCGCCCAGATGAAGATGTTCTTAACCCGCCTCGGACAGGGATCGAAGGCGGTCATCACCGGGGATATCACTCAAATCGATCTCGACCGTAACAAGCCATCGGGACTGGTCAAGATCCAGAAGATCCTGACCGATATCAAAGGGATTGAATTCTGTTATTTGACCGGCAAGGATGTCGTCCGCCATCGCCTGGTGCAGGAGATTATCAAGGCCTATGGTCGTTATGAACGGAGTCTCAGTAGTCCCGCCGGTCCAAAGGGGAAGAAAAAGGCGTAATCCGCGCCGACTATGCTGAAGCTATTACTGAAATTTAAACGGGCCATCAAGCAGACCCTGAAAATCAAGGCTGAAATCGATCCAAAACAGGCCCGCCGTCGCAGCAGTAAGGTTATCAAGTTTTTGATGGCCGTGGCCGGCGTGATCCTGATCACCCTGCTGTATCCGAATATGGATTTCTATGGCCCGCTCGACGTCCCGCGTGAGGGCGAAATCGCCCATGAAAACATCATTGCCGATTTCTCCTTTAATATTATGAAGGACAACGCCGTTCTTGAAGAAGAACGGGAGCTGACCGAACTCAGTACCCCGCTCTATGTCAGCTACAATCGCGACATCGTTGACAACAACCGGGAAAATCTGCAGGCGCTTTTCACCACTGCCGATTCGCTGAAATCAAGATTCAATGGCAACTTGCCCGATTCCACCTGGGACCGTTTCGAAACAGCCTTTCCACGGGTGCCGTCACTCTGGCTGGAACAACTATTGGCTTCCGGTTCCATCATGACACTCGGGCATATTCTCGACAGTATCATCGCTGATGATATTTACTACTATGGCGTCCTGCGCGATCTCAATGGTCTCCCGTCGGACAAGTACAAATCAGTCATCATGCAAAAGGCCCGACGGAATCAGCTTTTCAGCCGTGGCCAACTGGTCGATGAAAACAAAGCCTACAATATCCTGCTGGAACAACTCAACCAGTACCATCAGGATGAAGAACCGATCAACGTCGAACTGGCCTACGAAATCGGGCGCCATTTTATCTCACCCAATGCCACATATAATGAAATCGTGACCGAGGCCGCCCGCGATAGTGCTGTCGCAACTATTTCAGACGTAGCCATGCAGGTAAACAAGTCCGACCTGATCGCGCGCCGCGGCGCCCGCGTCGATGCGCAGCGGGCACGAATTCTGCAGGCCTATGCCGACCAGATCCAGCATCGGGCTGCGGCTCGGGGGTGGCTCGACGCTCTGACGCCTTTATTCTCCCGCTTTATCCTGGTGGCGCTGATCATCCTGCTGGTGTTTTTATTTTTGTACCATTTTCGGCCCGACGTCTTCTGGTCCAATAATAAGTTATTTGCACTGCTTTTGATAATTGGCCTGCAACTTTTCCTGGTGAATGTCATCGCAGTCAAGTTCATTTCAACTGTGTACCTTTACCCGATCGCCATTTTGTCGATTCTGGTTTCGGTGCTCTATGATGTCCGTCTTGGCGTCATCATTACACTGCTGATAGCGCTGCTTCTGGGCATATTGAACCGCTTCAATTTCACCATCACCCTGATCACCGCGGTAGCCGGCTGTATCGCCTGCTTTTCGGCCGGTGAAATCCGTCGTCGCAGTGAATTTTATCGCATTATCCTGTTTCTTTCGGCGGCCTACGTCCTCATCGCCTTTACCGTTGAAAGCCTCAAATTATCACCGATGGGCGACGTCCTGACCTATTGCGGCTATGGCCTCATCAACGGCTTCGTGGCTCCGATGCTGACTATCGGCCTCCTTCCGCTGTTCGAATCTCTGTTCGGTTTTTCGACTAATATTACACTGCTGGAACTGGCCGACCTGAATCAACCGCTTCTCAAACGATTGTCGATGGAAGCCCCCGGCACTTATCATCATTCGCTTATGGTCGGCACCCTTGCCGAGGCCGCGGCCAAGGCGATAAATGCCAATCCGCTTCTGGCCCGGGTCGGGGCGTATTATCACGATATCGGGAAGATGGAAATTCCTGAGTATTTTGTAGAGAATCAGCTCGGGATTAAATCCAAGCATGAATCGCTGAATCCAACCATGTCGGCCCTGGTCCTGGCCGCCCATGTTAAAAAAGGCCGCCGGCTGGGCGAAGATGCCGGCCTCCCCGATAACGTACTGAATTTCATAGAAGAGCATCATGGCACAACCATGATGACGTATTTCTATAATAAAGCCCGGGAGATGGACCTGCCCCTGGAATCCGATGCCGAATTCCGCTACCCCGGACCAAAACCGCAAACCCGCGAGACAGCTATTGCCATGCTGGCCGATTCGACTGAGGCCGCCAGCCGGACCCTCGATAATCCGACTCCGGCCCGCATACGAAACTTGATTCAGAAGCTGATTAATGATAAATTCTCTTCAGGTGAACTGACCGAATGTAATCTGACGCTGAAAGACCTGAATGATATTCGTGAGGCATTTGTTTCTATTCTCATCGGGGTATTCCATCAGCGTATTGAATATCCCAAGAAAGAAGATATAAAGGTCTGATGGAGGAGTCGCATTTATTTATCGAATTCCCCGGCCGGTATCCTGAAAACGAGTTAATCCGGCTGGCTGATCGTATCCTGCGGGATGAAAACCAGTTTTTGCCGGTCAATATCATCCTGTCCTCCGACGCACGCCTCCATGAACTTAACCGGCAGTTTCGCGGCAAAGATAGTCCCACCGACGTGCTCTCCTTCCCGATTGACCCGGATTTGGAAATTCTCGGGGAAATCTATATATCGGTTGAGACAGCCACTCGTCAGGCACCTGAATTTAACAATGATCTCGAAAACGAACTGTGCCGCCTGGTTTGCCACGGCGCCCTGCATCTGTGCGGCTACGATCATCATAATAGCGCCGATGAAAAACTGATGCAGGAAAAAGAACACTATTATCTGGGAGAAACCTGACGACCATGCTGGTTCTGGCGGCATATCTGGCACTATCTTTATTGATCATCTTCTGGGGATACCTCGTCTCGGTATTCTCGCTGGCCGTGTATATCGCGCCCGATGAAATCAAAACGATTTTCCCGGAATTCTCCCAGAAACGAAAAAAACACCTCGAACAGTTTACTTCCAATCCACGGGCGTTTTTTAAAGTCGCGTTGCTGATGCGGATTTCGGCCGCGATGGTCCTGGGGATTCTTTCGATCATGGTCAGCCGGAAACTCATCGCATTCGGTCTGAATCTGCCCGAGGTCGTCTTTCCCGCCGTCTTTCTGATATACTGGCTGGTAACAGTCGCCCTGTTCATATACCTGCCTCGCCAGTTGACCCCGGAGAAAGCCAGGCGGCGGCTGTATCGATTCCTGCCCCTTTTGGAATTCGTCTATCGCCTGTTCACCCCGATCATGGCCTTCTTCAACCGCTATTTTGCGCCGGCCGATGATACGGCCATCACCGAAGACCAGAAAGATGATATCGTCGAACGCGCTATCGAATCCCTGGCCGAATCGGCAGGCATCAACGGCCCACTGATCGAACAGGATGAAAAGGAAATGATCCACCAGATATTTCAGCTCGATGTCACCGAGGCCGAAGAAATCATGGTCCCGCGAATCAACATCAGCGCCTTCGAGAATACCGCCGACCTCGATCACATCCGCGATAAAGTCCGCGAAACCGGCTATACCCGCTATCCTGTTTACAAGGAGACTATCGATATTATCATCGGGATCGTCAAAGTCAAAGACCTGCTTCTTCTTGGCGAAGAACAACAGCGGGCCTTTAAACTCACCGACCATATCCGCGAACCGCTCCGGATCGGTGAACACAAAAAAATCGATCAGCTTTTGGCGGAATTCAAGCGCTCGAAAACTCATATGGCTATCGTCATTGACGAATTCGGGGGTACCGCCGGGCTGGTAACGCTGGAAGATATTCTCGAAGAAATCGTCGGAGATATCGAGGATGAAGACGATCCCGCGGCCCTCCGTGATATCGTGCCGCTGGAAAACGGTAACTTCGAAATCTCGGCAGCCCTGCCGCTGGAAGAATTGGCCGATCATCTCGATATCGACCTCGATCAGGACGAATTCGAGACTGTCGGCGGCCTGATTTATGATCTTATCGGCTCGGTTCCGACCGAGGGTACCTCGCTGTCATGGAATAACTGCCGCCTGAAAGTTCTCGAAGTCAAGGGGCAGCGCATCACCCGCGTCCTAATTATCCCCCCGGCGCAACCCTGATTTCCCCGCAGCCGTCTCATAAGAAAAGATTACCGTATCCATGTATGTTTCCGTACAGTCTAATGTGGAACGGGAACTGTCATGCCCCCGGTACGTACAAAAAACAGTACGAAACAGGATGAGAACTGTTAAATGACAGCAGAATATCCCTTGACAATGCGAAATTTTTCGCTATTATGAGGGGTTTCCCTGTTGGAGGAGAAAAAGTTGAGAACGGGTATATTTGGCGCCGGCAGGCGTTTTTTATCATCCGGTATGTTCGCTGTTCTTTTTATTTTTATCGGCATCATCATCGCCTCGATGCTCGACCTTCCGGCAACGCCGATTGCCAAGGTCCACCCGGACACTCCGGTCAACCAGCCTCAGGCTACCCGTCCGGTTGATTTCTCGACTCCGTTCATAAATGTCGTCTCCCAGTCCCGTGATGCCGTAGTTAATATCACGGCCGAGGCCGACCGGGGCCGCGGTGTTGATGATTATTTCCGCTTCTTCGGCATGCAGCATCCCCGCAACCAGAGATCCTATGGCACCGGGTTTATCTTCCGGAAGGACGGCTACATTCTGACCAACAATCATGTCATCGAGGGTGCCGATAAAATCTATGTGGCGCTCTCTGGCGACGAAAGCTACGACGCCACCCTGGTGGGAACCGACCCGGCCACCGACCTGGCGGTTTTGAAAATCGACCCCGATGGCCATGATCTCCCGGTGATACCGTTTGGAGAATCCGGCGATTTGTATGTCGGTGAATGGGTCGTGGCGATTGGCAACCCCTTCCCGCGCCAGGGACTGGACCGGACTGTGACCGCCGGCGTGGTCTCGGCCGTGGGCCGCAAAAATCTGCGGTTTGCCGATGGCAACGTCATTTATCAGAATTACATACAGACCGACGCCTCGATTAATCCCGGTAATTCCGGGGGACCGCTCCTGAATCTGAAGGGCGAGGCTGTCGGCGTCAACGCCGCCATCTCCT
>CAZGLR010000089.1:0-13804 GCA_964526635.1 uncultured Ignavibacteriales bacterium
TTCGTCTTCAAGGGCGGTCCGGCTCCGGTCTGTCCGCAGGAAGGCGATGCCAATGCTGACGGCGGCATCAACGTCGGTGACGGCGTATACATTATCAACTTCGTCTTCAAGGGCGGCCCGGCTCCGGTTTGCGGTCCGTAAGCTGTGTTTTGAGACGCTTGTAAGTTGATTTGTCCGAACTTGATCGGGTGCCCTGGGGAGGGCACCCGGTACAAACGGTTTAGATAGAAAATTCCCCTCTTCCCCAACAGGGTTTTTCCCACGCGGAAAGGCCCTGTTTTCTATTTACAACCACAGGCAGGCATGTTTATCACTTCCCGGGAGTTTCTTTGCGGCCCGTTCAAAATTCATGGATATATTTTACCCGCAAGTTGAACTTTAATCGATAAGAACTGTTTTACTGGTAATGTTCGCGGAAATCCCTGAGAGGTCCGTATAATCACGTCTATAGTTGTGGAGACATGCAGGTAATGCCGTCTAAACGAATGCTTTATATAGCGCTGCCAGTAGTGATCGTCGCGGTGGGATTTGTGGCGATGCTGGTTCTTCTGGGTATGCGAGAAGAGCCGCCCCGCAGGGCCACTCAGCCTCGGCCAAGAATAGTTGAGGCCAGAATTGTCGAACTAACCGATGTCCCTTCAACGATCATCGTCTACGGCCGGGTCAGCAGCGCGCAGCCGGTCGAGCTTATCAGTGAAGTTACCGGTATGATAGAGCCGGGTGATATCCCTTATCAACCGGCACAGTCATTTGCTCGTGGCGATATTCTGTTAAAAATCGATGATCGCCCGACTCGTCTGGCCATCAACAGCAAAAAAAGCGATCTGCTAACCGCCCTGGCCACCGTGCTTCCCGAAATCAAGGTTGATTTTCCGGGCGAATACAATGCCTGGCAGACCTATTTCGATGCTATCAGTTTCAATGATCCCCTGCCGGAGTTGCCCAAAGTCAATGACCGTAAAATTAAGCTCTTTCTATCCCGTTTTAATGTATATGGATTGTATTTTGATATTCGTGATCTTGAGATAAAGCTGGACAAGCACTATTTTCGGGCGCCGTTTGCCGGCTCGATCGTGTCGACTATTGTGCGGGTCGGTTCTACGGCGCGGTCCGGCAACAGCCTGGGTGAAATCATCAGCCTGGAAGATCTCGAAGTGGAGGTGCCGGTGGCCGCCGATGATATCGCCTGGATAGATTTCAGTCGCCCGGTTGTTTTTACCTCCGCCGAAATGCCCGGCGAATGGACCGGCAGGATTATTCGCGTCGGCAAGAGTATCGATGAACGGACGCAGACTATTCCGGTGTTCATCTCTCTTGATATCAGCGAGACCGGGCCATTGTTTCAAGGCGCCTTTTTGCAGGCATATATCCCCGGAAAAGAGGTGCCGGATGCCATCGCTATACCGCGTCAGGCGCTTTACAGTGATCAATATGTCTATTTGATTCATTCAGGAACACTTGAATTTCGCGAAGTCTCGGTAATCCGGAAGGAAAATGAAGAGGTGATTGTCGATGGCGGAATCGCCACCGGTGATACACTGGTTGTCGAAGTGCTTCAGGGCGTTGCCCCCGGCATGCCGGCCCAGGCATTATTCATTGAACCTGATCGGGAGACGAGACCGTGAAGAAAATAGTCGCCTTTTTCGTTCGGTATCCGGTCTGGGTTACAGTTTTGATGTTCAGTGTGATCGGCTATGGCCTGATCTCGCTGGGCCAGATGCGGTATTCGTTTTTCCCCGAGATTACACCCGATATCATCTTTGTTCAGGTGGCCTACCCGGGCGCGTCTCCCGAGGAAGTTGCCGAAAGTGTCGTACTCAAGGTGGAGGAGGCAATTGATGGCCTTGATGGCGTCGAGCGGGTGACGTCGGTCTCGCGGGAGAATATTGGAACCGTTACCATTGAAATCACCAGTGATGCCGAACTCGATAAAGTACTGACCGATGTTAAAAACGCAGTAGACCGGATTAATTCGTTTCCTGAAGATGCCGAAAAGCCGGTCATTTATGAACAGGCGTTCCGGCAGCGGGCGCTGACGATTGTACTTCATGGTGAGACCGATTTATATAATCTCAAATACATTGCCGATGATTTACGGGACCGTCTTCTGGCAACACCGGAGATTTCGCAGGTCGAACTGGAGGGGTTGCCGGGTCTCGAATTTTCGATAGAGGTCTCAGAGGCCGATCTTCGTCGCTTTAATCTCACTTTCAGCGAAATAACCGCAGCGGTACGTCAGGCCAATATAAATATCTCCGGCGGCAAATTTGATACCCGAGACGAGGAAGTACTCATCCGCGCCTGGGGCCGTGATTATGATGCCAGCGGACTGCTTGATATACCTATTCGCGGCAATGATGATGGTACAATCGTCTATCTGCGTGACGTGGCTGCGATTGAAGAAAAATGGGAAGATATCCCCGATAAGAGATATTTCGACGGTAAATCATCGGTGGCGATGGCTGTCGATCAAACCGAGAGCGAGGATATCATAGCTGTCGCTGATAAAGCTCGTGAGATCGTTGGGGATTTCAATGATGAACACACGACAGTAACGGCAACGGTCATAGATGATCGCACCAAGCCGCTGCGTCAGCGTCTTGAATTGTTGACAAAAAACGGTGTGATCGGTCTGCTGCTGATTGTCGTGTTGCTCGGATTCTTCCTGAATTTGCGTATATCCTTCTGGGTGGCGGTTGCGATACCGTTTTCATTCGCCGGCATGTTCATCGTAGCCAACCTGGTGGGCATTACCATTAATGTAATCTCTCTGTTTGGCATGATAATCGTAGTGGGCATATTAGTTGATGATGCCATCGTTGTGGCAGAGAATATTTTCGCCCACTATGAAAAAGGAAAACCGGCGCTCACGGCGGCAATCGATGGCACCATGGAGGTTATTGCGCCGGTGACGACGTCGGTGTTGACCACGGTTATTGCCTTTATGCCGTTTTTCTTCCTCGAGGGTTTTCTGGGTAAGATTATCTGGCATATGGCGCTGGTGGTCGTGTTTTCGCTGCTGTTTTCGCTGGTGGAGGCCTTCTTAATTCTTCCGTCGCATCTGGCGCATTCGAAGGGACTTCATCCTCATAAAAAAGACCCCAAGCTGCGCAAAAAGATCGAGGGCATGATCAATTACCTGACTCATAAGATCTATGCACCATCGTTGCGCTGGTCGCTTAATCATAAATGGATCACTATCGCCACGCCGATTGCATTTGTGCTGCTGACTATCGGACTTGTCGGCGGGGGGATTATCGGGGTCACGTTCTTTCCGTTTATCGATGGCGACACCCTGCCGGTAAACATTTCGCTTGTGGCTGGTCGGCAGGAGGCGACGACCGATTCGGTGCTGGCCAGAATCGAACGGGTGGCCTATGATTTAAATGAAGAACTGAAGGAAAAGCGGCTTGATGGCAATGATGTTATAACCAGTATCATCCGTGAAGTCGGGTCCAATGATTTCGGCGAATCGGGCGGGCATACCGGCCGACTAACCCTGCAATTGCTCGACGGTGAAGCCCGCAATCTGGACAGCTATGTTATCGCCAATCGTCTGCGCGAGATGGTCGGGCCGATTCCTGAGGCGCAGAAGATAACGTTTGGGCGCGCCAGTCGTTTCGGCAAACCGGTGTCGGTCAGCCTGCTTGGCAAGGATTTCGTTGAGCTCGATAAAGCCCGCGATTTACTTATTGCGGAGTTGGAAAATTTTTCGTCTCTCAAAGATATCACTGACTCCGACGTCGAGGGAAGGCGAGAGATAGATATCAAATTGAATCCGAAGGCGTATGCGCTGGGTCTTACGTTACAGGAAATTGCCGGCCAGGTCCGCCAGGGATTTTTCGGACAGGAAATTCAACGGATTCAACGCGGCCGCGATGAAATCCGCGTCTGGGTGCGGTATCGCCCCGAAGATCGTCAGGCGCTTGGTTTCCTCGACCGCATGCGAATACGAACTCCGGCCGGTCAGGAGTATCCGTTCAGCGAACTGGCCGATTATTCCATCGAGCGGGGTATTACATCCATCAATCGGCTGGATCGACAGCAGGAAATTCGAGTCGAGGCTGATCTGACGGATTTTAACGATGATCTCCCGCCGATAATCGAAGCAATTCGCGAAGACGTATTACCGGGCATACTGGCCCAGGTATCGGGCGTGACGGTATCATTCGAGGGTCAGTCGCGAGATCAGGAAAAAGTCTCGCGGTCAATGCGCCAGGCGTTTCCGCTGGCCTTGTTCGGTATGTTAATTTTGATCATTCTGGTTTTCCGTTCGTATGCCCAGGCTCTGATTATCTTTTCGCTAATCCCTATCGGGATTCTGGGGGCTGTCTGGGGACATGGAATACAGGGTATACAGGTGAATATTCTGTCACTGTATGGTATTATCGCCCTGTCCGGGATCATTATCAACGACAGTATCGTGCTGGTTGATCAGATAAACAGAAATCTGCGCGACGGACAGAAGGTATACGACGCCGTCTTCAACGCCGGACTATCCCGCTTGCGGCCAATACTGCTGACCACGCTGACCACCGCCTTCGGTCTGGCTCCACTTATTTTCGAAACCAGCCGTCAGGCCCAGTTTTTGATTCCGATGGCGGTATCGGTAGCCTATGGCCTGCTGTTCGGGACCTTTATTCTACTGATGATTCTGCCGGCGTCATTTTTGGTCCTCAACCGGATACGAGTGCTGATTGGAAATCTTTTTGCGTCCGCGAAGCTAAGTCCGGAATACGTTGAACCGGCGGTTAGGGAAGTAAAACGCCCAGCCCTCGAATACGGAGAATAGAATATCGTGCGATACGTCTTGTTTTTGTACATCCTGATTGCGATAGCAATATTTGCAAATGGTTCTCACGCGTACGCGCAGCAGAGTGAACGTCCCCTGACGGTTGATGATGTTATCCGGATCGGCCTTGAAAACAATTTCGACATCCGTATTGCCCGCAATGAAGCGGATATAGCACGCCGAAATCGCGGGCTGGGGACTGCCGAATTCCTGCCTCGACTGGATATTACGGGGAGATATGATTTTACTGATTCAGAGGTGGAGACAACATCGCCGTTTTCCTTCGGCGACTCGCAGGCTGAAGACTGGCGGGGCGGAATATCTCTTGACTGGACGATTTTCGATGGCTTCAGGATGTTTGCCGACAGGCAGCGCTTCAACCAGTTAGCCCGTCTGGGTCAGGCTCAGGCACAGTCTCAGATCGAAGAATCGGTGGTCCAGATTGCATCAGCGTTCTTCAATATGGTACAACAGCAACAACTGCTGGATGTGGCAGAGACGTCTATGGAAATTTCAAAAGGCCGTCTGGATCGTGAAGCCATCCGAAACGAACTGGGTGGAGCGTCATCGACCGATCTGTTGGAAGCCCGGGTCGCCTACAATACCGATCGGGCGGCCTATCTCAATCAGGAATTGAACCTCAGTACGGCCCGGCAGGATCTGAATATATTGCTGGGGCGGATGCCGTCGGATGCTTTGGCTGTCGAAAAGGTTATTGCCGTCGATGATATCCCCTGGTCACGGGAAGAATTAACGCGGCAATCCACCGAGCGCAACAGCCGCATTCTTGCGGCCCGTTTTACCGAGCTTGCCGCTGATCGGGCAGTTGATATCGAAGAGGCGGCCTTCTGGCCCAGCCTGTCACTTTCCACCGCATATCAACTGACTGACCGGACACTGATGCGCCCGGATACGGGCGGGGTCGGAGTGCCGGATATTGTCACCGAGGAGGGACAATGGACGGTCGGAGTGAATGTGACCTTCAATATCTTCAATGGTCTCCGTGACCGGATCGCACTGCAAAACGCCAGAGTGGAACACCGCAATGCTCGTCTTCGTCTCCGGGACACTGAATTACAGGTGACCGGCGATGTTGAAGAGAAATACGAGACATTTAAAAAGCGACTCGAAATAATCGAGCTCGAACGCGAGAATGTCGAGGCCGCGCAGCGCAATCTGGAACTCGAGCAGGAACGGTTCAATCTGGGTGGCAGTTCATCGCTGGATTTTCGCGATGCCCAGGAAAATTATATTCAAGCCGAGACGGCCTTGATTTCGGCCCGCTATCAAGCCCGGATTGCACTCCTTGAAATCGAGCAGTTGATCGGGGTCCTGCCGACGCAATAATCCGCTAATCGTCATTTAAGCCTTGCTCCGGCACCGTCTTTGTTATTCAATAAAGAGGTATGTCGGGATATAATCTGATCAGTCTGGCCGGGTTGATCGTGCTTCTGGGGCTGCTCTGGCTGATCTCGGCCCATCGCAGCGCGATTAACTGGCGCGTCGTCGTCTGGGGCATCGGGTTGCAGCTTTTCATGGCGCTGATCATCTTTGTTTTTCCCTTCGGAACTAAAATCTTCTGGTTTGTTAACAACGTTGTTGTGGCCATGCTCGATTCGGCCAATGCGGGCGCGGTCTTTGTCTTTGGCCCGCTGGCGATCCCGCCCGGCGGTGGGCAGGGCGACAAGTCGCTGGGATTTATACTGGCTTTTCAGGCGTTGCCGACAATTGTCTTTTTTTCAGCCCTGATGGCGATTTTGTATTTTTATGGCATCATGCCGCGAATTATCCGGCTGTTTTCATGGGTGTTTTCAAAACTGATGCGCATCTCCGGTGCGGAATCATTATGTGCCGCCAGTAATATTTTTGTCGGGGTGGAATCCGCCCTGACCGTGAAACCTTACCTGGAACGGATGACCCGTTCGGAGTTGTGTACAGTGCTGGCGGCGGGGATGGCGACTGTTTCATCGAATGTTTTGGCTGTTTATGTTTACAGCCTGCAGGGGACGTTTCCCTCAATTGCCGGTCACCTGGTGACAGCATCGTTTTTATCCGCGCCGGCAGCGCTGGCGGCATCGAAGATGCTGATGCCGGAAACCGAATCGCCGGAGACGATGGGCCTCGTTGTTGACCCCTATTATGAAAAGGACAAAACACTCTTTGAGACAATCATCACCGGGGCCAATGCCGGTGTAAAGCTCATTGTCGGGATTGTCGCACTGCTTCTGGCGGTGCTGGGTTTGGTGGCGCTTTTTGATTTGCTGCTTAATACGGCGGGGGTATGGCTGGGCGGTCTGTTCGGCTATGAGCTCGACTGGTCGCTGCGTAGTATTCTGGGCATACTTTTCTATCCCGTGGCGTTGTTGCTGGGTATTCCGCCGGCCGATGCCGGAGTCGCGGCGCAGATTATCGGCGAACGTTTGATTGTCACCGAATTGACCGCATACCAGGATCTCAATACCGCCCTGTCTGAAGGCCAATTAGTGTATGAACGTACTCCGGTGATCATCACCTATGCCCTCTGCGGATTCGCTCATCTGGCCTCGCTGGCGATCTTCGTCGGCGGCGTGGCGGCCATTGCTCCAAAGAAGCGGGAAGTGCTGGCCCGGGTTGGTATCCGGGCGCTGGTGGCGGCGACATTCGCCTGCCTGCTGACCGCCTCTGTCGCCGGGATATTCTATTCCGGGACATCGCTGCTTCTCAAGTAATAAATCTATCGCATAATTATCATGATTCCGTATATTAATAGTAGATGCCATTCGGCGTTCTGATACAATTCAGGAGGTTTCCACATGAATCGTTTTACATGTCTATCGATAGTTGTGCTATTAATCGTTCTGATATCACATCCGTTGTACGCTGCCAGCAGTATTGAAATATCAGTGACAGTTCCCTATGGCACCGGGGATACCCTGAAGACCAATGCTGTCTCCGAAATACAGCTTGCGATTGCCAATGATGTCGAAGTGACCGCGCTGACGATGGGATACGTTTTCACCGCACCGACACCGGTCACCTGGATATGGCAAAATGTCGGCGGGCTGGGAAGTGTTACCGGATCTATCGAAGTCATCCCCGGCAGCCGTCTTGATCCGCCCAACACTGTCTTTGATCTGGGTGGGTTCTCCATTAATGAACGGGATATGGACGGCGCCTCACCGGACTCGATTCAATTTACCGGGGCATCGATTTCCGGTGGACTGCAAGCGGGGCCGCTGGAACATATGATCTCGCTGCATATCAAATTTGAACTGCCTCCGCCGGGTGATCCGGGGGTCTTTTGTATCGATACCTCGTTCATGCCGCCCGCTGGATCATTTATTTTCGTCGAAAATCCCGGCGGGAGTGTCAAACCCGATATCTTCTGGGATGGCGGCAGCGCCTGCTGGCCGGTCATCGAGGGCTTCTTCACGTTTGTCGGCGGTGATGCCAATAACGACGGTAGTGTCGGGGTGGGCGACGTCGTTTATATAGTCAACTATGTCTTCAAAGGCGGACCGGCTCCGCCGATTCTTGAGGCCGGAGATGCCAATTGCGACGGCAATATCAATGTCGGCGACGCTGTCTTTTTGATCAACTTCATCTTCAATGGTGGTCCACCGCCGCCATGCGGGTTGTGATCGAAGATAAGTAAGGTCGATTTAGGGTTGATTTGGCGTGGCAAATAATGTGGTCGGGAGTGAGAGGCCAATAATCAGGCCAGAGTCTTGCGGACAGTCTCGATCAGTTCATCGGGGTTGATCGGTTTTTCGAAAACTGCGGTCGGCTGGGGCAGGGCCAGGTGACGGCCCGGCAGTCCGCTGATGACGATAATCGGGATATTTTCGTATTCCTTTTCCCGGCGCATTTTCCGGAAGAAATCGGTTCCGGTGTTTTTCGGCATCTGGAGATCGAGTGTCACCAAATCCGGTTTGTGTTTTTTGACCGCCTCGATGGCCTCGGCGCCATTGCGCGCCGTAACCACTTCGTACCCCTCTTTGGTAAAGAGCGTTTCGAGAAAGACGATGATATCGTCTTCGTCGTCAACGATGAGAATCTTGTGTGCCATGTTCACATCCTTACTCTATTGTCTCTGCACCACTGTTTTGCTGTCAGTACTTCCCTGGTCCTCAGTTTTCACCGGGTCTCCAATGATACCGGGGAATGATTGCCTTGAAAGTCGTACCTTTGCCCTCTTCCGAGATAAAGGTGATACTTCCATTATGTTCTTCGGCAACCTTGTTGGCAACCAAAAGTCCCAGGCCGGTGCCCTCGCGTCCTTTGGTCGTGAAGAAATCATCGAACACCGATTCTCCGACTTGTCCGGGAATACCGGGACCGTTGTCGGCCACCTCGAAAATATAAGTATTTTCGTCGCGCATGCGAGCGCGAATTATGATTTCATGATGATCTTTTCCTTCAGTGGCGTCGTTCCGGCAGGCGTCCATGGCATTAGTAATCAGATTAGAGAGCATGCTTTCGACAGCCTCGGCATCGAAATGGCCATCGGGAAGGGAGCCATTGATTTCTTTCCGCAGATCGATTCGGTCATTGGTCGCCCGATCGGAATACAATTCATAGATGGTATTTAAAACCTCGGTCGGATTGGCGTCGGCAAATTGCATTTCGCGATCTTTGGAGCAATAAAGCAGATCTTTCACGATTCGCGAGACCTTGTCGACATTTCGCTCGATCATGGTCCAGCCCTTCAGCAGTGTCTCACGATTTTCGGTTTCCAGACCGGTATTTACGACGAAAATCCCGCCCTGAAGGCCCATCAGGATATTTTTAATGCGGTGCGCCATGACTGCGATTGTCCGCCCCATATGCGTCAGTTCTCGCTGCAGTTGTTTGACCTTGGTGATGTCGGTTGACATCTCCATGACCGCGATTAAATCGCCGTTTTCGTCGAATATCGGCGAAGAATGCACCAGCATGTGCGTGATGTTGCCATCACGGCCGGCAACGGTCTCCTCACGGCGATGGACCTGGCCGTCTTCAAAGGTCCGCAGGACCGGACAATCGGGGCAGGCGTCTCCGCGCTGCTTATAGATTTCATAGCATTTGCGTCCCAGATGATCTCCGAAATCCTGCTTGAATCGTTCGTTCTGATCGATGAGATTAAGGTCTTTATCCTGGACACTGATATGGCAGGGGACGCCCTCGAAGAGATCTTGAAAGCGGTTTTGTTCGGCGGTGATTTGATCCTGAAGCTGTTTTAGTTCGGTGATATTGGTGGACATTTCCATGACGCCGATAATATTGCCCTGTTCATCCTTAACCGGAGTGGTATAGACAATCATCTGCACGGTGCGGCCGTCTTTGGTAATGGCTGAAGTTTCGGTCGAATGGGTGACACCATCTTCAAATGTCCTGATTACCGGGCAATTATCGCAGGGTTCGGAACTGTTTTTATACACGCGGTAGCAGTGATCTCCAAGCGCATGACCGAAATCCTTGCGGAATAATTTGTTAGTGCGGATGATGCGCAGGTTCTTGTCGACGATCGACAAATAACAGGGGACGCGCTGAAAGAACCGATCGACCCCGGGATAATTAAGTGCGGCGCCCGAATTGCGAATTTGAAAAGCTGCGGCGCCGAAGCCGAAAGTCAGCACTGTGGCCAGTATCGAGGCCGTGGCCGCACCGCTCCACATCCCGATCGCAGTCAGTATCACTCCGGTCGCGACCGCGACCAAAGCTACGCGGTACAGAGAAGAGACAACCCAAAGGTAAACGCGAAGCAAATATGTTCCGCTGAAATCAGGCATCGATGTGTTCGAGCATCCGGTTTACGATTGTGAGCAGGGCCTCCGGCTCGATCGGTTTTTCAACGAATTCGGTCGGGCCGACTTCGATATCATCACCGAAGAATTCATTGTGACGGGTAACACCCGAAAGCACCACGACCGGGACGGCTTTGAGATGTTCGCGCTTGCGAATTTCATGAAAAAAGGAAAGCCCGCTGCGCTTGGGCATGAGAATATCAAGGGTGATAAGATCAGGCTGGCTGTTTTCAAGATGCGTCAGTGCTTCTTCGCCATTGATCGCGGAGATAGTCTCATATCCGTGTTTGGCAAAAAGCGTCTGCAAAAAAATCTGCATGTCCTCTTCATCATCAATAATCAGGATTTGTTTGGCCATATGCGTACTCCCTCCGATTCGCGTTTGCTCACTCGTTTTCAACAGCCCGGCGGGCTTCCGGATGGTCGATGTGATTGAGAACATCCAGGATGGCGGCATGGAGCTGAGCATGGTCCATCAGACGAATCAAGTGATTTATCAAGTCACCATCTTTTAGCGAAACAAGTTGTTTGAAGGCGGCGTTGCGCACGGTGCGGTTGGCGTGGATGAGACCATTGGCCAGTTGATCGACGGCCACTTCGGCCATCTCTCCGCCGCGTTTCAGGATTTCCCCCAGAGCGATCATCGCATTCGGACTGCCACGGAATTTACCCAGGGCGCGGGCCAGCCGGACACCGCCATAACGCTGAATCAACTCTTCGATCTCTTCCGGTGTTTTGGCCGGGGAGCCGGTATCGTGTTTGGGCTGGAGATCTTCGAGGAACGACTCGTCAGCATAATTTTCAATCGCCATCCGACGAGCAGTCAGGTTGTACTCGGTGTCATTGGCGATGGCGTCGAGGATGCTACGATCAGTAATTCGGGCGAAACAGGCGCCCATGAGTTTAAGGTTTTTGCGCTGTTTGATAATGTCAGCCAGCACCTGCTGGGACTCGATTCGCTCGACTGCCGCAATGCGAGCGTCAATTTCATTGCCATGAAGCGCGATGTTTAGAAGATGATTTTGGTCCTGTATTTTTTCAGTTGCCGCCAGTCTCACCCGTGGTGAGACATCACAGCGGGCGAGTTCGTCGAGGATTGCTTCATCGGTAAGTTTCGTTACCGCCTTTAGTCGCGTCTCAGGATTGGATGATTTATAGTCGGCGCGAAACAGATCAGCAATGCCCATGTGGCGTCGTCCTTTTTAGTGAAAATCCTCCCATTCGATAAAACCCTCACGGACGTCGGTCATGGCGTTGACGATAAGTTCAACCAGTCCGCCATAGAGCATCGTCATCCGGTCATAGGCTTCGTAATGGGTCAACAGGTCGCGAATCTGGCCCTTGCAATTGGAGCATGGCGCACAGATATATTTTTTGGTTTCCGGAGCGCGTTCCTCGCGGCTGAAGGCGTTGATCATCTGTTCGAATTTCTTGCGCCCCGAAATCGACATCTTCCACTGCGGGAAGTTATGCGACTGCATGATAGCAAACCCGCTGCCGCCGCCGCAACAGTAATTCCGGGCGCCATGGGGCGTCATCTCACGGAATTGCGGGCATATCTTGCGCAGGATGCGGCGCTGCGGCTCGATGATCCCCATAGATCGGGTGATGTTGCAGGGATCATGGACAGTTACCGGGAAATTATTGCGGCCGGGATCAATCGAAATCTTTTCGTTCATGACAATATCTTCGAGCGTGGCCATGCAGGATTCACGCGGAATATTGACCTCATCGACCCAGACCCGGTCGCCGATGGCCATGATAGCTTTGTGCGCATGACCGCATTCGCCGACCACTACCTTTTTGACACCGAGTTTTTTAGCTACTTCGGCATGGGCCAGAGTGACGCGGGCGTACTGGGCGTCATCGTAAAAGAGACCATAGTTGACAGAGTCATAACCGACCATTTCGCTGGAAAGTGTCCAACTCAATCCGGCCAGTTCGAAGATGATAGCAAACGCCTCGAGGTTTTCCGGCCAGGACAAAAATTCACCAGCATTATGGATAAGCAGAATATCGGCGCCCTCGACATCAAATGGGATTTTCATTTTCAGGCCGGTCCGGTCGTAGAGATCTTCCTCGGCGAACTCCATCAGATCCATCAGGGCAACCGGCGTCAGGCCGGTTGAGGATCCGGTCTCGAGCTGTTTGAGGGTGCCGTCACCATGAAGTTCCTTCGGCGAAATACCCAGTTCCTGGCTGAAAAGCTTGCGGATTTCGCGCGTCAAAAGACCGTTGTCGCAACCCATCGGACAGGTTTGCGCACAACGGCGACAGAGGGTGCAGCGATAGGCCAGCTGGGCCAGGCGGGCGACAGCCTCGAAGTTGACGTCGATATCGGCGCCGGTGAATTTGGCGGCGAATTTTCCGCCCGGTTTAATATGCTTGTTGTAGACCCGCCGCAGCACTTCCGAACGGAACAGCGGGCGATAAATTTCGGCCTTGCCGCTGGATTCGTAAACGGGACAAGCCTCGGCGCAAGTATTACATTTCACGCAGTTTTCCATCGAGAGCATGAGCGGCTTCAGGAAAGTCCAGTTGTTTTCCTTTGTGAACAGCTTGTTCAAACCGGTGATGAAGCCGGCGACGATCTTCTCTTTTTCCTCTTCGGTTTCAGGAATCGGGAAATTCAGATTCATTATGCCGTCGAGTGTTGTTTCATTCTTCTGCCGTTTGACTTCCGATAGGGGCTCAAATGGTTTCTCTTCCCAGTCTTCATAGGGATAGGGCAGCGGGGTGAGATTACCCGACTGGAGTTCGAAGAGTTGATCAAGTTTTTTCCCGATATCCTTGGGTCCGACATTCTTACTCATTGCCAGTCTCCTTTATCACTTCACCCCAGGTTTTACCGGAATGCATATGCGGTGCGCTCCAGCCGACTTTTTGACCGAGCTGCTCGATAATTTTCTTTTCAATCGCGCTGCCGCGTTCATTGGGTTCGTCGTTCCAGCGGACAGCATGATACAGGAAGTATTTGGCAACAAAATGTGACATCCGGGTGAGGGGAATGTACATCAACAGCAGCGATCCGAGGATGATTTCAGCCATCATGAGGCCGGAAAGCGGCCCGGGTGATGAAAATGTCATCAGCGAAGCAATATATGATCTCACTGTAATAAATCCCGGATCGGCCGTGAAATGATGAATCAGGGCGACAGCGATCACGATATCGAAGAAAATCAGATTCACATATTCGGGCTCACCGGAGCCGTGCGGTAGAGCCGGGCCTCGCGCCACTTGCGCTCGA
>CAZGLR010000090.1:0-6330 GCA_964526635.1 uncultured Ignavibacteriales bacterium
CTTGAGGAAAAACTCGGTCAGGCGCTGCGGAGTTTCAAGCGGCTGGCGATGGAATACTCGCCGATGGGCCGGCTGCCGTATATCGCCAAAGTCGATGCCGGGACCCTGGATTTAATCCGTTCGTTCGGCGCGGAAATTGTCACATCGGCCAATCTGGTCGCCAAATTCGATGCCTGCCTGTCGGCAGACCAGGTTGCCACACATCGCCAGGCAGCCGAAAAGGTAAACGCGATCAAAGACGCCGCCTTCGATCTGATCAAAACTAAAGTTGCCGCCGGTGAGAAAATCACCGAATTCGATGTCGTGACCTTTATCATGGATCAGTTCAAGATCAATAAAATGATCACTGATCATGTGCCGATCTGTGGTGTCGGCGCCAATGCCGGCAATCCACATTATGAACCCGAAGCCGCCACAGCGACAGCAATTGGCAAAGATGATCTCGTGTTGATCGACCTGTGGGCGCGGCTCGATCAGGCTAATTCGGTCATTGCGGATATTACCTGGATGGCCTATACCGGTGCCACTGTACCGGATAAATATGAAGAGCCTTTTCAGCTTATCGCTATGGCCCGCGACGCCGCTGTCTCGTACCTGAAAAAGAACTGGGGTAAAAAGCAGATTCACGGATTTGAGGTCGATGATGTCTGCCGCAATGTAATTGCCAGCGATGGTCTCGATTCCTATTTCACCCATCGCACCGGTCATTCAATAGCGGTGGCAACTCACGGCCCGGGGCCGAATATCGATAATCTCGAAACCGAAGATCGCCGCATCCTGATGCCCGGACATCTTTTTTCAATCGAACCGGGGTTGTATTTTGATGATTTCGGTCTGCGTACGGAGATCGACGTGCTGATCACGCCCGATGGCCCCGAAGTCACGACGCAGCCGGTACAGCAGGAAATTTTAAGTCTCTTTGCCGACTAATGTAATAGTGCAACTGCTTGAGCTCTTATGTATGTAACGCATCATCTCATCCAGGAAGCCGCTGATAAATACGGCTATCCGCCGGTCATCCAGATGATTGCACCGGTCCCGCGCCATGAATTCGATTTCATCAAATCGACGCAGCATTACGGACGCGCCCATGATATCACCATGTTTATTTTCAAAGGCAGCGACCTGATCGTGATCGCCAAACATCATTATCCGCCGGGCTTGTTCCGGCCGCCGTCGGGGGCAATAAAACCGGGTGAGACGATCGAGGAGGGAGCCCTCCGGGAAGCGCATGAAGAAACCGGCTGTGTTATCAAACTCGAACGATACATATTGCAGGTCAATGTGACATTTACCGATGGTCATCATCATATCCCCTGGCGGTCCCATGTTTTCGCTGGACATTACGTGTCCGGCGATCTCAGGCCGATCGACACGGAGGAGATCCGTGATGTCGCCCTGGCTACGATCGACGATTTTATTCTCTATAAAGAAATTATCCGGCAGAAAACCGCCTCGGGCGGCTTGAATTATCGCGCCCGCCTGCACGATGAAGTTTTGCGATTGTTGTAAGGGTATAATGGCCGACTAACCACCGCATTGCTGTTTCCTTCGATAGCTATTTGCAGAAGTTTGTGATTTCGACTCACCATCATGTCGCCCACTACGGAGCGGCTTTGCTGCGGAGTCGTGGGTTTACTTTTTTCATGAAGCTATGTTGTCTTTGATCAGAAAGCCGCACCCTGTGGGTGTGGTACCGGAATCTGGTTACATCAGAGAATTTGATATTGATCTTTCAAGCAGGATTGCGCGGTACCCATCAGAACGATGGGGCAAGGGGAATTATGTACAAACCGAAACTATTGCGGATTATGCCATATATAAAATTGGCCCGACGCAAGAAAACGCTGTACCAAAGACGGGCTGCTATACTCAAAGCGCTGGCCCATCCGATCCACCTGCTGATTGTCGATGATCTGTCTCACGGAGAACGCTACGTCCGCGAATTGACCGATATGATCGAAGGTGATTATCAAAATCCCGCTTGATATCATCAGCATCGCGCTTCCGCTTCTGATATACTTTGTGTTGATATACCTGGTCAGCTTTTATCTCAGCAAGAAAGCCCGCGCCGATTATCCCCGGGCCACGACGTTGAGTATTACCGCAGCATCAAACAATTTCGAGCTGGCGATTGCTGCAGCGGTGGCGGTTTTTGGCATCGACTCCGGAGTAGCCTTTGCGGCAGTGATGGGGTCATTGGCGGAGGTTCCGGTACTGATTGGACTTGTGAATGTGGCCTTCTATTTCCGCCAGAAATATTTTGAGGCGGAAATGATCTCGATGTAAGGTATGAACTTCGGCAGAGCGGATGATCATCTGCCGCTGATATTACTCGTGCGCATGTATCGATGTTAGGCCACAACGCAGCCACAGCAGGACCAAAGTCAAACTCACCCAGCGGGTGAGTTACAGTTCTTGTAATCAGTCAGCCTGATCCCCTGGGATACCTCCTCGGAGCAGAGAATCCCTCCATACCCAATTCATAACCAGCACTATCGCTACCAAAATAGCCATTTTTGACCAGTATACCAACAATCCCTAAACCCTTTAAACAGCCTGCCGATATTACATACAAAGGGGATAAGTTAAATATACTCGTGCAAGGAAACACAACCGGTTATGTCTACAAGCACGCACACCGCTGAAAAGACAACAGCATCTATTCTATCCGGCGTATCAACCAAATGGAAATGCGCCGACGCTGTTTGCGATCTCGCCGAACAAATCTACCAGCCAGAGGCTGCTCTGACAGCTGTATTTGCTTCATCAAACTACGATCTCGAAGAACTGGGGCCATTGCTTCGCGACGCCTTTCCGCAGGGCGCCCTGATCGGGTGTACCACGGCTGGGGAAATCACACCATTGGGATACCGTGATAATTCCCTTACCGGCTTCAGCCTTTCGGGCCGTGTTGCCGCAACCAGAACCTTCGATATTGACTGCCTGGCTGATATTCATCCCGAAACACTGAAATCACTCCGTCAGGAATCGCAGGATTTTCTGGAGAAACACACGACGGATCAACCAGGCTCCAGTACGTTCGCGCTGTTTTTTATCGATGGCATGTCTGGGGCTGAGGAACAAACTGTGGTCCTGGTCAGTCGAGCGCTTGGCGACATTCCACTGACTGGCGGCAGCGCCGGCGATAATTTAAGATTTGGCCAGACACAGGTATTGATCGACGGCCGCTTTATCTCCAAGGCGGCATCGATCACGTTGATCAACACAAGGCTGCCTTTTGAGATTATTAAAACCCAGCATTTTATCCCCACCGACACCAGGATGGTCATCACCGAAGCTGATCAGGCAACACGCACGGTCAGGGAAATCAATGGGTGCCCAGCCGCCGAAGAATATGCCCGCCTGATCGGACAGTCTGTCGAACGATTAACTCCCGATATTTTTTCGCAATATCCGGTCATGCTTAAAATCGGCGGCGAGTATTTCGTTCGCTCGATCCAGAAGAAAAATCCCGATGGCAGTCTGACGTTTTACTGCGCCATCGACAACGGCCTCGTTCTCTCGCTGGGTCGCAGCGGTAATCTTCTGGATAATCTGCAGGAAAGGCTGGCGGCGGCGGCAGCACGGCTGGGACAGTCACAACTGCTGATTTCATTCGAATGTGTATTGCGCAAACTGGAAGTTTATAAAAATTTGCTCGTTCATCCAATGAGCGACCTGCTGACGTCGTACAACGCAATCGGCTTTCATTCCTATGGCGAACAGATCAATTCTGTTCACGTCAATCAGACATTTACCGGCGTGATGCTCGGGGGAATCAATGAACACGCCTGAAGACACTCATGCCCGGATTGTTGCGCTGGAACGCGAGATTTACCGCCTGCGCAAAGTCAACACCGTCCTGATGAACCGTGTTGAGAAAAGCATGGATTTGCAGGGCGATGCATTTTCTCTGTTCGAATCAAATATCCTTTTGCAGAAAACGGTCGATGTACAGACCCGTGAACTCAAACGAGAAATCCATGAACGGAAAACAGCTGGAAAACTGCTTCGGGAATCGCTGCAGAAACTCTCTTTACACATTCAATATACTCCCGTGGGGGTGATTGAATGGGACCCTGATTTTCGCGTGGTCGAATGGAATGCCGCCGCCGAAAATATGTTCGGCTATACCAAACAGGAGGCACTGGGACAATCAGCGCTCGACCTGGTCGTGAAACCATCGGAACGCGAAAAAATCGCCAATCTCTACAAAGACTTGCTGACCAGGCAGGGCGGAATTCGCAGTGTCGATGAATGTGTCTGCAAAGATGGTTCCCACATTGTCTGTGACTGGTACAATACGACCTTGATTAATGGCGAGGGTACCGTTATCGGAGTGGCCTCACTGGTACAGAATATTACCATCCGGGTCAATGCTGACCGTGAGAAACGGGAACGACTGGAACGGGCTCAAAAACAGCGCTTTGCCGTCAGCCGCATGACCACCGATGAGATCATCACCTGCGCCGATTTCGCCAGCGCGGTACGGATGATGCTCGAAATCGTGGCGGATGCCATAGATGTCCAACGAGTCAGTGTCTGGCAATTCGACAAAAACAATACTGTCCTCTCCTGCGTTGACCTGTATGAATCGTCAAGCCATCGTCATTCCTCAGGCGCAGTGCTTCATCGCAGTGATTACCCCGAATATTTCGAGGCAATCATCAAAGACCGGGTTGTCGTCGCCGATGACGCCCTGATCGATCCCCGGACCAAAGCATTCGGCGATACCTATCTCATTCCCAATGGCATCACGTCGATGCTCGATATCACTTTCCGTATTTCCGGTGCTCCGCTGGGAATAGTCTGTATCGAACATACCGGCGACACCAGGAAATGGCACACCGATGAAATAGCCTTCGCCGATGAAATATCAAGCCTGTTGTCGCAGGTGTATTTGAACTCGGAGAAGAAACGAACCGAGGAACAAAAACGCGAATTGCAGGAACGCCTCGACCGCGCCAAACACATGGAATCACTGGGTTTGCTGGCCGGCGGTGTCGCCCACGATCTCAATAATATTCTCGGACCGGTGGTCGGATACACCGACCTGATCCTTATGCAGATGGACGAAGACAATACCCTGACCGACCGTATCCGCCGCATCGGCAAATCAGCCCAGGAGGCCGCTGATGTCATCCAGGATCTGCTGACCCTTGCCCGACGCGGCCGCTATGAACTGATGCCGTGCGACCTTAATCGAATTATCCATGATTTCATGGAATCCCCGACCTTTTTAAGCCTGACCGAACAAAAACCTCATATCAAAATCACCGCCAATCTCGATGATTCTATCGGTACAATTAATGGCTCCCCGCCGCATTTGCTTAAATTGATCATGAACCTGACGGTGAATGCTTTCGACGCCATCGCAAACGAGGGCGAAATATATATCGCCACCAGTTGCCGAGATATCGACGCGTTGTCAAATGGTTACTCACTGGAAGAAAACGCCGGAACCTACGTCTGCTTCAGTATCGCCGATACCGGTACCGGTATTCCACCGGAAGCACTGGATAAAATCTTTGAACCGTATTTCTCGAGAAAGAAAATGAGTACTTCCAGTGGCAGTGGGCTCGGCTTGTCGGTGGTCTATGGCGTCATCAAAGATCACAATGGCTACTATGATATCATTTCATCGGTCGACAACGGCACAGTCTTTAAAACATATCTGCCCATTCCGGAAGAAGAAAAGAAAGCAGCAAAGAAAGAAGATACCGAAATTACCGGCAGTGAGACAATTCTGGTGGTCGATGATAACGAGGGACAACGCGAAGTTGCCATCGCATTAATCAAAAGCCTGGGCTATACGGTGTGCGCTGTCGAAAGCGGCGAGGCTGCAATAGAATATCTCCGTGATCACCACGTTGATCTGGTGATGCTGGATATGATCATGCCGCCGGGAATCGATGGCCTGGAAACGTATAGCGAAATTATCAAGATACATCCCGGCCAGAAAGCACTTATCTCCACCGGATTTTCCGCAACCGATCGGGTACGTATGATGCAGGAACTCGGGGCCGGGCAATACCTGCGGAAGCCGTTTACGCTCAATGCTCTTGGTCGCGCTATCCGCGAAGAGCTGGCCCGCACGCCCGATACCTCCCCGGCATAGACACCCGGAATCACCCGGCCGGTCAAGAGGTCAATGAAATCACTATCAGTCGATGCCACTGAACAAAGGGTGAGGATATATTCGCCTCCACAGAACATCCACTTGCTACCAGCTTGAATAGACTTTTAAGGCATCTTTGAGCATCATTCCCAATGGTACCACACCCGGAGGGTGTGGCTCGCTGCTCATGATTCCAATTGCCACACCAT
>CAZGLR010000090.1:6430-13697 GCA_964526635.1 uncultured Ignavibacteriales bacterium
ATTTATCTGATTCGATAGCTTCCCCGGTACCACACCCGGAGGGTGTGGCTCGCTGTTCATGATTCCAATTGCCACATAATCCTGATGGGATACCGGGAAACAATCGAATGGGAAGCCCACCTCGGAAAGTCGGGTCACGGTTTTATCTGCTTTGATGACGTCGCGGTACCACACCTGCAGGGGGTGGCGTTCAATCTGCCATATCCCCGCTACAACCGCGTCTTTTTATATATTCGATACGCCGAGGCCATGATCTTACGCATTTTTGTATCCGATTTTGATTTTACTGCCGCGCGAACCGCCTGCAGCTTCTCAATATAGCTATCTATCGCCGCTATTGTATGTTCCCGCTCTCCCTGAAGCATATCGATCACCAATTGCGGATCGGATGCCCCCACCCGGGTGGCATCGCGAAAACTGCCGGCGATCAAACCGGCCGCCTCGCTGTTTTCTCCGGCGGTGTCGCCATAAATTTCCACCAGCGCCAGTGCAATCGCGTGCGGGAGATGGCTCGTGACCGCAATCAAACGATCATGCAGTTCGGGTTGAATTATCGATGGCGTCATGCCGATGGCTGTCACCAACCCTTTGGTAATCTCGATCCAGTGCCGTTTCACACCCGAATACGGCGTCAGGATAAACGATGCCCGGTCAAAGAGGGCGGCATCGGCTGAATCGATGCCGTGAAACTCACGGCCCGCCATCGGATGACCGCCGATATAGTTTATGCGATGGTGACAACGGTCCAGTTCGGTAAATATCGGCGTCTTCAATCCGGCGACATCAAGGGCGCAAGCATCATCACGGAGCCGTTCGCAAAAAACCGGAATCATTTCGACGATAGCATGAATCGGCGCCGCCAGGATAACCAGATCGGCAGCCGATATTGCTTTTTCGAGCATGGCGGTGGTGGTATCAATCGCCCCGATATGTTTAGCCCGGCGGCGTGTGCGGGCGTCGATATCATATCCGGTAATCTTCCGCACCAGCCCGGTTGACTTGAGCGCCAATCCGAGTGATCCGCCGATATGACCCAGACCGATAATCGAAATGTGTTCAACGACTGTCTTCATTCGGCCAGATCCGGTCTCATTTTGGCGGCCTCGCCAAGATATTGATGTTTGATTTCATTTTGGGACTTACTTGTATTCCAGTGAATCAATATTCGCAGCATCCGCTCCATACCATGCGGTACATCCATTTCCTGCGCGCATAGAAGCGGGACCATGGTCCAGCCCATATCCCGTGCCGTGTAGGCCGGAAATTCGGCATCAAGATCAGTGGTTGTGGTCAGAAAAATACTGACAATGTCGGCGGTGTCGATCTCGTTGGCGGTAACCATGTTAGTCAACAATTTCCGCGTTGCCCGGTCGATCTCATCTCGGGAATTGGCCTTAACCTGTATCGCTCCGCGCACGCCGCGCACAAATGTCTGGCTCATAAATGTCTCGTGAAAATTTCCTTTTATACTAAAATCGGCCGATGCGACCGTTTTATTCACCTGTCTTTCATGATGATACGCACGAGCTTTTGATCATCCCACCGCTTTTTTACTATGATTCTGGATCAATGATTGCGCCGGGTAGCATCCGGCCATATATTACCCGCCCTATGAGCCGACTACTTGATGCCTTAAATCAGCCGCAGCGCGACGCTGTCGCCGGAACCGAGGGCCCCCTGCTGGTTGTGGCCGGGGCCGGATCGGGCAAAACCCGGGTTCTGACCCACCGCCTGGCCTACATCATCGATCAGGGTATGGCGAAACCGTGGGAAGTCCTCGCGGTTACCTTCACCAATAAAGCCGCCGGCGAAATGAAAGAACGGATCGAGGCGCTTCTGGGCTTCGATATCAGCCGGATGTGGGTCTCGACCTTTCATTCTTTCTGCGCCCGTTTCCTGCGCATGGAGGCCGCCGGCCTGAATTACCCGACCAATTTTTCGATACTCGATGATGACGACAGCCGCTCCATCGTCAATCGCAGCCTTAAGGAAATCGGTATTTCCGGCTCGCAATTTGCCCCCGCGGCGGTTCTGCGACGGATCTCATCGGCCAAGAATAAACTCATCGACGCCGAGCAATTCGCCAACGATGCCGAGGGCTACTACGATCAGCAAGTCGCGCGTGTCTATTCACTGTATGAACATAAAATCCGCAATTCGGCGGCCTTTGATTTCGATGACCTCATCGGTCAATCGGTTAAGTTGCTCTCGGAGAACGATGACGTCCGGCAGCGCTGGCAGCAGCGCTTCAAATACCTCATGGTGGATGAGTATCAGGACACCAATCACGCCCAGTATATGCTTTTAAAAGCCCTGGTCGGGCAGCATCGCAATATCTGTGTGGTCGGCGATGACGACCAGTCGATCTATGGCTGGCGCGGGGCCGATATCTCCAACATTCTCAGTTTCGAATCGGATTTTCCCGGAGCGAAAGTCGTCAAGCTCGAGCAAAATTACCGCAGCACCCAGACAATCCTTTCGGCGGCCTCGGCCTTGATCAAGAACAACTCTTCGCGCAAAGACAAAACGCTCTGGTCCGATATCGACGGTGGCGAGAAACTGACTATCGCCCTGCTCGAAACGCAGGGTGATGAGGCCGACTGGACGATTACTCGTGTCATCGAACGCAAAGCCGATATGCCCCTGCGCCAGATGGTCATCCTCTATCGCACCAACGCTCAGTCGCGCTCGTTCGAAGAATCTCTGCGGCGGGAGAATATTCCCTATCAGATCATCGGTGGGATATCATTCTATCAGCGCAAGGAAATCAAAGACCTGATCGCCTATCTCAAGCTGATCTCCAATCCGCGCGACGAAGCGGCTTTTGTACGCATTGTCAATTTCCCCAAACGCGCTTTGGGGGACACCTCGCTGGCCAAACTGACCGCCTTCGCCCGTGATCATAATCTTTCGCTTCTGGAAGCTGCCGGAAATGCACATGATTGTCCGGCTATTAACAGTCGAGCCAAAAAGAACTTCATCGCCTTCGCATCTGTGATCAATTCGCTCCGGGCCGAAGCCGACACCATGCCGATCGACAAGTTCATCCAGCGCGTACTGGAAGAAACCGAATTGCCCGACGCCCTGACCGAAGAGGACCCCATCTCGGCCGACGCCCGCCTGGAAAACCTCGATGAATTTGTGGCCGCTGCGGCCGATTTTACAGCATCCAACGCCGAACCATCGCTGGATAATTTCCTGGCCGACATTACCCTGTATACCACCACCGATACCTATGACCAAAGCGACGATTGCATCACCCTGATGACCCTGCACAACGCCAAGGGCCTCGAATTCGATTGTGTGTATATCACCGGCATGGAAGATGGCCTCTTTCCGCTGGCGCGGGCGCTCGATGATCCCATGGAACTTGAAGAAGAACGGCGCCTTTTGTATGTCGGCGCCACCCGGGCGCGGAAACATCTGACACTCACCGCAGCCCGGCAACGGCGTCGCTATGGCCAGAACGAATCAGTGCCATCGCGCTTTCTCGATGAAATCCCCGATGACGTATGCGAAAAAATCGACCGGCGGGCCTATCGCTGGGAGTATAACCGCCCCGCCCGAACGGCGCATGCGACGGCCAGTGTGGCGAAACCATCGGGCGAGTATTACGAGTATGAAGACAGCGAGGGAATCAAGCCCGGCAATATCGTCAGACACGCCAAATTCGGGCAGGGGCGGGTAATTCGGGTCGAGGGTTTTGGCATGGACATGCGCATCGACGTCGATTTTTCATCATATGGGCCAAAGAAGTTGATTGCCCGTTACGCGAAACTGACGGTTATTCAGCAGTAGCTACTCGCCTTCAATCTCCTTCTGCCAGTTCAAAACCACGTTAAATTCAATATTAGTGCGACTCACCGAGGGTGTGTTGACTATGAATTTCTCGCCATCAGCGGTGACATCAAATCGCTGATGCCATATGTTTCCGGAAAAATCGACCTGATGATTGAACAATGATATCGGATTGCCCAGTTCCAAACCATTGGTGTAGCTCACCGGGACCGTCGTAAACGTGAAATCAGGGGTCAGATAAATTATTTCACTGCCCCGGCGACTCCACAATGCCTGCATTGCGCCAGTGGTGGATACCTGCCATTTCCCTCCGGTCGGTCCCAATTCGCGTATATATACTTCACTCCGCCCGGATTCGTCGCTTATGTACAGCAAGTACTTTTCATTCGGCGAAATTTTACCCTGCATTTCATCGAATGGCGCTCCGCAGACAACGGATATGGGATTTTCCGGCGTATCCAGTTCAACCCGCATAATATCGACACCGTTCTTTTGAGCTGAAAAATACAATACTGACTGATCAGGTGACAAATATGTCGGCACCGATGGCAACGAATCAGCCCGCATCACCTTTTCCGACACGCCGGTCCCGTTGGCCGGCTTCCGGTAAATTTCAATACGGTTATTACGGTCTGACGTGAAGTAAATCATAGCGCCATCGGGTGACCATATCGGCATCATCTCAAAACCGGCACTGAAGGTCAGGCGCGATGGCACGTCCCTGACCAGATCATGCACCCAGAGATCGGCGCCGGGCATAGTGTAGTCAAAAATGCCATACACCAGCCGCTTGCCGTCGGGCGATAACTGCATATCCTGAAACGCCTGCTGATTACCAACCGAATCGATGATGTCACCATCACGGTTCAACCACAGCAGTCTTCTTCCGCGAGTATCCATGCCGGATTGATACACCAGTGTGCCATCAGATGATAATGAAAAGTGAGCCAGCCGGTTAGACGCTGAACCGACGTCAGAGGCAATAGGTATCGGCTCGCCGCTAACTTCCAGTTTATCAGTATCGAATCGATGCGCGACCAGGACGTTATCGATGATGTATACCAGGTAGCCGGGTTCGCAATACTGTACCCGTGAATCCACCGGCATGAGGGATATGGTTTCGTGTGAATTAATTTTACCCACCTTGAGAATATCTCTATTGCTGCTTCCGGGCTGTGCCTCGGATAGAGACAAATACAGAAAATGCTCGCCATCGGGCAAAAACCATGGCCAGGAATGACCGATTTCGAGGGCTGTCGAATCGAGTATTGTCGCGGCATCGACAACACCACCTGACGCTGATATTTGACGAATTGAATCTCCGGTACCACCATCAAAAAGGATGAATCCGCCGGCGCCCCAGGTGCCGTCGGCCCCACCATTAACCTCTCCAATCAATTGCACCGGCCCCCCGGCCACCGGGACTTTTTTAACCTGGCGACGATCAACAATGAACGCCAGGAACCTGCTGTCGGGTGACCAGAACGGTCGAAATGCTCCTTCGGTACCCGACAGGGGATAGGCATCATACGAATTCATCGGCCATATCCAGATTCTATCCGACCCGGTGGAGTCGGTCGCACGGAACGCAATCTTGGTGCCATCGGGCGAAATCGAGGGCCATTCTACCGCAGCGGCGTCCATCGGCGGGATCATCTTATAGCGATAGACTTTTTTCTCCGGTATCGGCCGGGTAAACCACATGAATGCGAACACCACGGCGACTACAGTCACGATTGCACCATAGGTCCAGGCCGAGCGGAGCGTAAACCTGCGCCGGGCCGAAACCCGGGCGGGAATCCCCGCCTGCGATCCCGCTTGCGCGATCCAGCGCAGTTCATCAGCCATATCACGAGTCGACTGCCAGCGCTTTTCGGGATCCTTGGCCAGACATTTTTTCACCAGGCGATCAAATCCCGGCGGCGATATTTCATTGATCGCCGAAATCGGCTGCGGTTCCCGTTCCAGGACCGCCGCAATCACACTGGCCTGACTCTGGCCCTCAAAGGCCCGCTTCCCGGTCGCCATTTCATATAGCACCGCCCCAAACGCGAAAATATCACTGCGCTCATCGACCTCTTTACCCTCGAGCTGCTCGGGCGACATGTACTGCATTGTTCCGACAATAGACCCCTTGCTGGTCAGGGGCGTCGTCTGGGTGACCATCGTGGCACCTTCGATCGGTCCCTCGGGCATACTCAGCCGGGCCAGCCCGAAATCCAGCAGCTTGGCGCCCTCTTTGGTGAGCATGATATTGCCGGGTTTGAGATCACGGTGAATCATACCCTGCTTGTGGGCCGATTCAAGGGCATTGACGGCCTGAATGGCGATACGGAGCAGTTCTTCCAGCGGAATCGGACCGCGCTTGATCCGATCTTCGAGGGTCTCACCCTCGAGATACTCCATAACCAGATAATCGATACCATCCTGATGCCCAACGTCATGCAGCGTACATATATTGGGATGATTCAGACTCGAAATCGCTTTCGCCTCGCGATCAAAACGCTGTCGGGCATCGGTGTTTTCGGCGAAACGGGTCGGGAGAACTTTGATCGCCACGCTCCGTTCAAGGCGGGTATCTCTGGCGCGGTAGACTTCGCCCATACCACCGGCACCAATAGCCGCCTCGATTTCATAGGGGCCCAGCTTGTGCCCGGTTTCTAAAGCCATGTGATGTCACTTTCGCAGAGATTTTCATACTGTTCCGATCGGTATATCGGGATAACACACAAACATAGCCAGTATTTGTCCATATTGCAAGTGTTTACTTTCGATCTTCGTCGTAAATTTATCTCCGGGTCAATGATGATTCTGATTTCCCATAGGCAGAAAAAAACCGGCCGGAATTTACTCCCGGCCGGGATATCTAATCTTCATTAAAATGATCTGGGCGATTCACGCCTACTAACAACCCGGCTCGGGGCCGCCGAGGAAGATGTAATTCAAAATATACACGCCGTCACCGACATTGACGGCACTATCGCAGTTGGCATCGCCGGCCGCCAGGGGATCCGGCACCGGCCCGCTCTTGAAGACATAGTTGATCAGGTAAATGACATCAGAGCCAAGTATCTGACCATCGCCATCGGCATCACCTGCGACGTACGTCTGAGCGGCTTCAACAAGCAGCGTAAGATTCTTCGACTGCCAGCTTCCAACCGCATCGGTAACCCGTACTGAAAAATCAATATCGCCGGTGACAACCGGTGTCCCTGACAACAGACCATCGGAAGCCAGTATTAACCCACTACCATCGAGGCCATCGCCCTGTTCGGTCCAGGTATGCTGCCCGGTACCATAGGAGGAAGTTAGTTGATGACTATATGCCTCATTCTCGAGACCATCGGGCAGACCGGTCGTTGTGATCATCACCGCCGGATTCACCGAAATCGTCAACTGCTTATCCGCCACATTGCCCAGTTCATCGAGCGCCGAAGCGGTGAATGTCCAGTCACCGACAGCGGGAACA
>CAZGLR010000091.1:0-13386 GCA_964526635.1 uncultured Ignavibacteriales bacterium
GGTGATCGGGACCGAGGCCTTCGGTGTCTGGGTGCTGGTGGGATCGTTTTCGGGTTATCTGGGGTTGTTTGATTTCGGGATCGGGTTTGCTGTGGTCAGATACGTCGCTCGTTTCCAGAAGCTGGGCGACAGTAAAAGCCGCAATGAGGTTGTCGCGACAGCGTTTTATACGGCTGCGATTCTGGCGCTTTTGGTGATTGCGGCCAGCGTGGTCATCGCCTGGTACGCCCCGGTCTGGTTTGAGATTCCCGGTCAGATCATAACCGACAGCCGTATCGTGATCATCCTTATCGGGTTATCGATCGCCGTGGGGTTTCCGTTGTCGGTCTTCTCCGAGGCGCTGGCCGGGGGGTTGTTTCGTTTTGATCTTTTCAACACGGTCTCGGTGATCTCATCGCTGGTGCGGGCGGCGCTGACGGTTTTGTTTCTCGAACTCGGCCTGGGATTGACCGGGATCGGGATGGCGGCCTTGATCGGATCGTCGCTGGGCTATTTCTGGCGCATGAAGATGCTTTTTAAGTTGTTGCCTGATTTGTCGATACATCCAAAATTGGCGAATCGAAAAGCGCTCGGCCTGATCGGATCGTTTTCGCTTTTCTCTTTTATATTAGTCTTGTCGGGGCGGATGGCTTATTATTCCGATTCGTTTGTAGTCGGTATTTTTCGCGGGGTACGTGATGTCGCTATTTTTGGGATTGCGGTCAAACTCACCGAATATCTTCGACAGCTTGTTTTTACACTGACCAAACTGTTCTCACCGGTTGCCTCCAGATATGATCCCGATACCGATCAACGGAGCCTGCAGCGGATCTTATATACCGGGAGCCGTATGAACCTGCTTTTTTCGCTGCCGCTGGCGGTGTTGTTGTTCTATTGGGGCGAAGATGTTATTCGCCTGTGGGTTGGCGATGATTTTCGGGCCGCGGTGCCGATTCTGCAGGTGCTGCTTCTGGGCCATGTTGTGGCGTTTATGCAGGGTATTGGCGGGGAGCTATTGCTGGGGGTTGGGCGGCATCGGCTTTTTTCGTTGTTATCCCTTGGAGCCGCACTACTTAACATTATTCTATCGATTGTTCTGGTCCAGCGCATCGGCCTGATCGGGATTGCCTGGGGGACGACTATTCCGCTTATCTTATTGTCGGTGGGGTATGTGCCGTGGGCGTCGCTCCGGCTGGTCCATGGTGGTCCGGGATCGTTTGTGGTCAAGTCGATGGCTCCGGCATTGGGCGCTGCGGCGCCGGCTGTGGTGGTAATCATTTTGCTGGCCGGGCGCAATGATTCGATTGGACAATTAATAATCAACCTTATTCTGGTCGGAATTGTGTATATGGCGGGCGTCTGGCTGATCGGGCTGCGCATGGATGAACGGCGCCGTATTGTCTCGCTCTGGCAGAAGAGGTCATAGCACTGGGCAGTACGCCATCTGTTTCAAGATTCAAAATTATGCAGTAATTTGCATAAGCTGCAAGCTGTTTCCTCGGAAAGTGGAATTGAAATTGAGAGGCCGGGAATTTGACAGGTCGTGGCGGGTATATCTTGTTGAAAATAGAGATATTTTGGAGTTGTCCGGGAAATTTGTCGGAATGGTCCGGCGGGCACAGGCTTTGCTTGAATGGGTGGAGACAGATAAAATTATCGAAAAACGGGAGTTTTTCATGCCACAGTTATTCGCACTATTTTAGGGAGATTACACGGAAAGGTCCAAGAAATCAGTTGACAACTTCCAAGACCGCCCTTATATTTTCACTGAATGGACAAAATGTCTGCACGGTGATCTTACTGAACATTACATAGACGGGTTTGGTTCCTTTGTAAACTGTTCAAAGCCTGAGAATCACATAATACTTACGTACCTTGTCGCTTACCACGTAAACGACGTATCGGTGGAAGCGAACTCACAAACGAAGCACCTTCAACGGTTCCGGGCCTTAGGGTTGTGACAACAGCAAAGAACGCCTAACGGCGGAGGTGAGTGACTGACCTTGATCTAAGGGAAGAGTCAACTGATCGGCAACGTGAAAAACCCTGTAGGAGGAATCAATATGTCCGTCACCAGTCTGTTGAGACGACTAACACCGCTAATTCTTATCGGAGCGGTTCTCCTTTTTCATGCCACCGGCGCAATCGCCGAAAGCGAGGCGCTGCCCAAGATTACGCTTTTGGTCGAGAATACACAGGTCAATGCCGGTGATGAGTTGGCGGAAATTGCTGTGTATATTGGCAATTATACCGACACGCTCGCGGGATTTGCCGTGCGCTTGAATATTGATCGTCCCGGATGGATCGAATTCCGTACGGACATTCAGGATATTACAGTGGATACGATTTTTGAATATTGCGATGAGTGGGATCAGGGCACCTGCATACACTGGGTGGATACCATGATTATTGATACCACTATTGAATCCGGCGCGGTCGATACCACCGGCAGTGCTATTTCGGGCTGGGAGTTTGTCACTGCGACATCCTCGGGACCGCATCGTCAGGATATAAAAGTTACCGGCCTGGCCGACAAGCTGGGTGCGCCCTATCACGCCGGTCTGGCGCCATCGCAAGAGGAACGACTGCTGTTCAAGCTCAAGGTGAGGGCCTATGCCGATGTCCCGGATGAACCGGATTCGTCGGTCGAGATGCTTATTGTGGAAAGCCTGAGTGAAACCAATTTTTCGAATCCGTATGGCGATTTGATTGCCACGATTACCCGGCATAATATCTGTGATACTCTGGCCAAATTGTGTACCGAATGGGATGGCGACAGTTGTGTCGGCATCTGGGTCGATACGAGCATTGAAATGGCCGATTCGATCGTGATCGATACCTTCTTTCATTACTGGGTCTGCGATTCGCTCGAGGGTCCCGACTGTGTCAAGTGGGTGGATACGATCTGCACGCAGTTCCAGGGCGACAGTTGTATCAACTGGATCGATGTTGACAGCACGATCGCTGAAAGAGTGACAATCGATTCGATACCGTGGACAGTCCGCGATACGGCCGTGTCTTTCTATGACAACGGTACGATTCAGATTCAGGTCGGCCCGCCGTGCATTTGTGGTGATGCCACTGATGACGGCGCCGTGAATGTCGGGGACGCCGTTTTCCTCATCAACTTTATCTTCAAGGGCGGGGCCGCGCCGCCATATGAAGATTGTGCCAATGCCAATGGTGATTCGAGTTTGAATATTGGTGACGCGGTGTACCTCATCAACTACATCTTTAAGGGCGGGGCCGCGCCGATCTGTCAATAGCGGCGGCCGGAGACCCTGCCGAGGTAAAACAAATAATATGGTCCCGGGTTCGAAACCGGGACCGACAACAACACTGAAGATGTTGAAGGACAAAGCATTACTCGCTTGTAACACGATATACGGAAAAATAACGCAATACTCATAAACTCTCAATAGAGAGCAAACAAATTGTGTGATAGAATATGAAAGGAGGTGACACGCACAAAGAGGTTGTTTTTTGACACGCGCTCAAAAGAGAGAACCTCGGATTACAGAATTGTAACACGCTCACATCAGGCAGTTCGGTCGGCTCAACTGAAGTGCATGGTGGTTACATGACTGGGTCAAGAGGCTGACTTTCTTCAAAGGAAACTGTAATTTGTAGCTAACTGCTACGACTTCAAAAACTGGTAATGAAGGAGCAACAAAATGAAGCGTACTATCGTTTTGCTTGCAACGCTACTTCTTTCTTTTGGGCTGGTTAGCGCCGCCAACCAGGTGAACGCATTCCTCGAGTGGGATGGTCCGGGCACCGATACGGTTTGGGTCGGCAGCGCCACTCGGCTGGTTATCCAGCTCGAAAATGACGTGAAACTCGGTGGTCTGTCCATCGGTTTCGAACTTACCACCAATGACGTGATTACCTGGACGTATGACGTTCAGGGTACTCCCGATGGTGCGACTATTATCACCCCGGGTACCCTTACCCTCGGTGGTCGTATGGCTCCGGGTGGCGCCGTATGGGATCTGGGCGGCTTTCAGTTCACCCAGCGTTCCATGGACGGTGTCTCCCCTGACTCCATGCTCGTTGGTGGCGCCGCTCTCGGCGGTGGTTTCACACCGGGCGGTTTCGAAGACCACGTCGTCCTGCATTTCACTCCGGATGGTGTGACTGGTGACGACAAGGGTACTATCTGCTTCGACTCCACCTATATCCCGCCGGCGGGTCAGTTCCTGTTCATCGACGAATTCGCCGCTAGTATCTTTCCGGGTTATGTCCCTGGCGACATCGTGTGTTTGCCGGTTGCCGTTCTGCCGAACCTGGCTCCGGAATTCACCAACTGCCCTGGCGCCGCGATTAATGTGAATCATTGCGGTCAGGGTTCGGTTGATCTGGATGCCACGGACGCCGAAGGCGATCCGTTCCAGTTTTCCGTTGCCGGTAACACCGGTTCCGGTGCGGCCAATGTTGACGCCAACACCGGCGTGTTGACCTACACCCCGGCTCCGGGCGAACTCGGCTCCGTGACCGTGACCGTTGCTGCGACTGATGCTTTTGGCAGCAACACCTGCGACGTCGAATTCAACATCACCAACAATGCCCCGACCGTTACCTGTGGCGACGCGGTGTATCCGGTTGGTAAGGGCAATGCCGTTGTTAACGGTGATATCGCTGGTGCTGATGTTGATGCTTGCGACAACCTGACCTTTGCCCTGATCAATCTGCCGGCTACCGTCAACGCTCCGTCGATCGACGCTGGCACTGGTGAATTCACCTGGCTGACCGACGACACCGAAGGTGGCAACACCTTTACGTTCGAAGTTGAAGTCAGCGATGGTTTTACCACTGCTACCTGCACCTTCGACGTTGACGTTCTGTTGACCGAACCGTTTGAAGTTATGATTGAGAAGGTCCATGGTCAGCTTCAGGGTCACTATGCCACCCTCGATATCGTGAAGAACCTCGGTTCCGAACTGATGGGTGGTTATGACTTCCTGATCGGCTATGATCCGTCTGCCATCTCCTTTGTGTCCGCCGAACTCGGCGACATGCTGGATTGGGAATACTTCACCTATCGTTATAACTACAATGGCAATTGCGGCAACGGCTGCCCGAGCGGTCTGCTGCGCATAGTTGCTATTGCCGACATTAACGACGGTCCGAATCATCCCAACGACTTTACTCTCCCTACTGGTGACGCCTTCGCTTCGCTGACCTTCCTCATCACGAACGACCGTACTCTGGAATGTATGTATGTTCCGGTTTCGTTCTACTGGATGGACTGCGGCGACAACACCATTTCGTCCAAGTTCGGTGACACGCTGTTTGTTTCCCGCTTCGTCAAGAACTACTATGGCGATGATGGTATAGACACCTATGTCGACGTAACCGACAATGGCTACGGCTTCCCGGGTTACTATGGTGCCCCGACGGTGCCGTGTCTCGACGGTGACAAAGAAGTTCCGGTTCGTTTCATCGACTTCCTGAATGGTGGCTTTGACATCATTTGTTCGGATGAAATCGATGCGCGTGGTGACATCAACGTCAACGGTGTTGTGTATGAAATCGCTGACGCTGTTATGTACACCAACTACTTCATCAATGGTATCTCCGCCTTTGGCCCGACCGCCTTGGATCATCAGGAAGCCTCGATTGCGGCTTCTGATGCTAATGCCGACGGCCTGGTTCTTTCGGTTGCTGACCTGGTTTACCTGGTCCGTGTGATCGTTGGCGACGCTCTCCCGTATCCGAAGCCGGTTCCGGGTGCCTCTGTTGAGCTCGTTGCTCAGGGCAATAACGTTGCTTTCAATTCCGACGTCACCCTTGGTGGTGCTCTGTTGGTCTTTGAAGCTTCCGGTAGTGTTGGCGAAATCACCGTTCCTGGTATGGATGTCAAGCAGAGCTTCGAAAATGGCGAACTCCGTGTGCTGGTCTACAGCCTCGAAGGTGCTGCCATGCCCGAAGATCTGGTTTTGAATATCCCGACCGACGGCAATCTGGTTCTGACTGAAGCCGATCTCGCGACTTACGAAGGCGCTGTGATGGATTACACCATCAACAACGTCCCGACTGAGTTCGATCTGGCTCAGAACTATCCGAACCCGTTCAACCCGACCACCACGATCGCTATGAGCCTGCCGGTTGAATCCGACTGGACTCTGAAGATCTACAACGTGGCCGGTCAGCTCGTTAACGAATTCACCGGCCACAATGCTGCCGGCACCGTTAACGTCGAATGGGACGGCACGAATGTCAATGGTGAAACTGTTGCTTCCGGTATCTACTTCTACAAGGCTTCGGCCGACGCCTTCTCGGCGACCAAGAAGATGGTCCTGATGAAGTAAGGTTTTTACCTTATAGATTATGGCAGAGACCCCCGAGGGGGTCTCTGCTATACATCTAAACCGACATTGGATGTTGGACATGAGCACGTTTACAGGAGGTTGGTATTGACAGTAGATAACGATTGAGAAAGAAATACAACCGAAAAAAAGGACGAAACAACATGTCCCGCACAGAGTACCATATACCTCCCCTCTCACGCATTGCGGGATTTTTTGTTTTTGCAGGGTTTCTTCCGTTTAAAATCACTGCCATAAACGTGCAAAACGTTGCATATTCTCACCATGGGTCTTTCCCTTACCTGCCGTTTAAGGGTAACAACTTCCGTTTTGTGTCTTTAGTAAGTCAGAGCAGGTCCCTGAGTCCGGAGCGCTACAGGAGTCAATGGGTATAGATTAAGATATTGCTAAGTAATGACTTGCGGCGTCGCAATCGCCCCCTCACACCAGCCTGCGCGATTGTATGTATTTATTTTGACGCTGTTTGCTAAAGGAAGCGATGTTTTGGAGTCGCCGGCCCGTGCCGGTAAGGTATTTGCTCAAAGCATAAGCGGATAGTTATGACTCTGAGGAACTATAAGAAGATGACACGATTTGCATATACATCACTGATTCTGCTACTCTTTTGCGCGGGTATCGGTTGGGCGCAGACTGATCCCTTTGGGGAAACCGATACGTTGACGATCGAATCGGTGGAAGTTGCTCCCGGGCAAACATTTAGTGTCAATTATCACATTTATAATGACGAAGAATTGGGTGCGGTGACCTTGCCGATTTCATATCCATCAGATAAGCTTGATTTTGTCGAACTGGCTTTTACAGAACGACTTGACTATATCGGTACCAAGCCGGTGACCATTGATGAAACAGCCGGGACAATTCTGGTCGGGGCTGTGGTTATTTTCGAGGCCTATATCGCCCCCGGCTCGGGTTCGGTCCTGACAGTAACCTTTAAAGCCAAACCGGATGTTATGCCGGGTGATTCGGCGATTCTTGATTCCACCACGATCGGTCCGGCATACCTTCTTTTGACATATAAGCTCGGTGATAATATTTACCCGGTGTTTAATCGCAGCGTCGTAACATTCACCGAAGCCGATAATCCGCCGGCCTTTAAGCCGGTGGGGAATCAGTATGTGGCCGAGGGGCAGGAACTTTCGCTGATAATTAAGGCGGTTGATCCCGAGGGTGGCGATGTGACGCTGGCCAACCCGGTGCATCCGTTTGCCTCGAGTTTTGTTGATCATGGCGACGGTACCGGGACCTTTACCTGGAGGCCTGATTACATCGGGCCGTTGTCGTCGATCAATTCGCCCTACGAATTGGTGTTCTGGGCCAGTGATGGTGTCAAGTCGAGCACGCTGCGTTTTGACGTTACAGTGATCAACGTCAATCGGCCGCCGTCGATTACCGTGATCGATTCGATTTCCGGCGAAGCCGGTGATTCGGTAGAGGTGCCGTTTACGGTCATTGATCCGGATTTCGATGATGTTGACTGGGTAATCGAGGGGTTGCCGTCGGGCGCCTCGGCGCTTGAGGGAAATCCGGCCAAAATATCATGGCCGTCGACTTTCGCTGATTCCGGCAGTTACACGGTAATGATTATTGCCACGGATGAATATGGCCTGGCCGATACGGCTCAGGTCGCGCTGAAGCTGGCGGGCGTTTTGATGTACAGTTTGCGTATTGATACGCTGACCGCGATTACCAGCGAGGAGATTTCGCTGGAGGTATATGCCCGCAACAATCAGCCGATTGAAGAATTTGATATTTTGATTCATTTTGATAAATCAGTGCTGACGCCGCTTGGTGTCGAGTCTGTCGGGACCCGTTCGGCGGATCTTGATTTCTTTACGTATCGTCTGGACGATAACGGTTTCCAGGGTGATATTCGTATCCAGGGCCAGGCGATTCTTGCTGACCCGATACCATCGGGCGAGGGCGTGTTGTTTACGCTGTCGATGCGGGTGACGTCGGATTTGAATGTAGTCGGCAATCAGGCGCCGGTGCGATTCGTGACGCGACAGTCCGGCGACAATACTTTTGTACTCGATGATGAAACGATAATTGCTGCTGACGAGATTAATCTGTTCGATGGCTACGTATTGATTCAGGTCAACGGCTCCCTGCAGTTGGGTGATATCAATCTCAACCAGATCGCCTATGAAATTGCCGATGCGGTGTACTTCTCCAATTTTTACATCAGTCCCCAGACCTATCCTCTGGATGACATTCAACTATTGAATTCGGATGTTAATCAGGATGGCCTGGCGCCGTCGATTGCCGATCTGGTGCAGCTTATCAATACGGTTTCGGGTAAGATTACGCCGGTGCGCAAGCCACGCGTCGATAGTCCCGACGCCGCGGTGTCGCTGGTTGTTGAACAGGACGGCTTGTATGTCGTTACTGAATCGATGAGTGCGCTGGGCGGCTTGTATGTCAGTCTCGTCGGTGAGGATATTGATCTGCTGAGCCCGGTCAACGAGACTGCGATGGATTTTGAAGAGGGAATGTCGCCTGAACGTCGATCACTGCTTCTGGTTAGTTACGAGGGCGAAGCGATCGAGTCCGGGCGGCAGGATGTAATAAAGCTTTCGGATTATACCGATCTTGACGTGGCTTTGGAGGCGGTCGAGGCGGCCACTCCCGATGGCGTTGTTGTTCGTGCCTCGAAAGTTGAGCATGAGGCGCTTCCTGCGGAATTTATTCTGCACCAGAATGAACCGAATCCGTTTAATCCCGTGACGTCGATCAGTTTTGATCTCAGCAGCCGGGCGTTTGTGACGCTGACAGTATATAACGTACTGGGTCAGGCTGTGGTACAACTGGCCGATGAGATGTTTCCGGCCGGTCGTCATGAGGTGATCTGGGATGGTCTGGATGCACGTGGTTCATCGGTGGCTTCGGGTATTTACCTGTATCGGCTGCAGGCCGGTCAGTATGGAGCCACGCGGAAGATGGTGCTGTTGAAATAGAGGGTGGAGTGAAAAATAACTGTTTGGACATAGAGGTTGATCTATGAGGCGTTTGGGTATACCACTACTACTTATTCTTGCAGTCATTGTGGGCAGTGCTTCGGCACAGGCGCCACAATCGCTGACAGATACGCTGGGATTTTATCCGGATACGATTCGTGCGCTTCCGGACAGCGTGGTTAATATTCCGATCTGGCTCTCCAATGACTCGTTGGTCAGTGCCGTGTCGATGTTGTTTACATTCAACACGAACATCTTATGGCCGATATACGTGTTCGATGAAGACTACCAGGAATTAATTGATTCACAGGCGGTTGATCCGGGCTTCCCGGTTCCCGACTCGGCCGACTGGACCGGCCCGGGAAACCAGAATGATTCCGGACTATGGTTTATCGATGTCAGAATATCACCGACGCTCGCGCCATATTGGGATGTATCAAAGGGGCCGGTGCTGGCGCCATATAATCTCAATGAACCTGGTGACGGGGCCTTTTTGATGCTGCCTGACGCCTTTGGCAGTCAAATTCAGGCGATTCCCGGCGGGCTTGGTCCCGGCGGGGGCGGTACTGTCATTGCCAATATGAGATTCCGGGTTAACCCCAATGCCACTGTGAATTCCGCGGCCAACCTGAACCTGGTGATTCAGGATCTTCAGGATTTTCAGTTTACTGAATTGTCGCAGGAATGGTTCGATCCGACATCGGTGGATACAATTTTCGATACGAGCTGGGTGTGTGACAGTTTCGACATCGATGATAACTGCGTCGATTCATCGGTGCAGTTTATTGATACGCTGGTTAACTCCAGCACGAGGACAGTGGCGCGGACGCCGATTTTCCGCAACGCGGTATTTGTCGTGGATACCGCCGATACCGCCGTCGAGCCGCCGCCGGACGGCAATACCCGGCCGGTGATCACGCTGAATGGAAGTACTTCTTATGAAGTCAATGTCGGTGAACAGGTGACCTTTTCGGTTTCGGCCACCGACGCCGAAGGCGGCGAGTTAATTATAAGAGCCAACGGCGGTTCGTTGCCGCCCAATGCCAATTTCGGAACGGGAGGTATCGTCATCGGCGGCGGAGGCTCCGCCCAGGGGACGTTCTCGTTCGTGCCCGACATAAATCAACAGAGCACCTATGTTTTCACGTTCGAAGCGGTTGATGATTCGGGCGCAACCTCTATTGCCAAGCCGACAGTTACCGTCAGTGTCAACCCACTGGAGGTAGATGTTCTCTTTACGACTTCGGCCGAGAATATCGACCCGCAGGGCGGTATCCCGGGATTGAATGAAGTGCTGGTACCGATCAATATCGTGACTGAGAAGACGATTTATGGTATCCAGTTTGACATGACCTATGATGCTCAGCGTTTTACGCTCGACTCAATAATCCCCAGTGACCGTATTCCGGACTGGGTTATATATGAAAATATCGGGGCCGATCCGGGAGAGCTGCGGGTAGTGGCCCTGGGTCTTGCCAATGATCCGATGGAGGTCGGATCAACGAGCGCGGTGATGTATCTGGCCTTTACGGTCGATGAGTTTGCATCAGTCGGCTGCAGCGATGTGCTTTTGGAAAACGCGCTGGAGTCGGTTGATCCCAATCCCGAAATTCCGGCATTTGAACTACAGACTTCGCCGGGTATATTGTGCGTCGATTTAATCGGTGACGTGAACCTGAACGGTATCATCGAAGTCGACGACATGACCGGTGTTGTGGGATATATTATCGGGAACTTCAACTTGAATCGGCGCCGTTTTGCCACGGCCGATATCGTAGCCAATGATACCGTCAATGTCATCGATCTGGTCGGTATTCTAAACACGATTTTCGGTTGGCCGGTGCAGCCGGCCTCGCAGCCTTCGCCGCTGCTCGATGATCAGTTCGCCAGGCTCCGGGTGCTGAACCAGGAGATTCCATCGGCCGGGATGACTGCTGAAATCGCGGTTGAAGCCGAGCTGCCGACCGAGGTAGCCGGGATCGAGATGGAGATTCAATATAATCCCGATGCGGTCGAAATGCTGACCCCGCAGTTGACGGGTGAGGCCGATGGGTTCTTTATCAGAGCCAAAGACAATGGCAATGGATTGATGAAGGTATTGCTTTACAGCCCGAAACCATGGGATGAAAATAAAATCCTGAATCGGGGTATCGGGGATATCGTGAAACTGCCGGTTGTGTCCAAGCGACCGATCGCAGCGAATGATGTCCGGGTCTTTAAGGTCACCAAGGCGTTTATGTCGACCGGTGACGCGGTAGCCGTCGAAGTCGAGGGTGTGAGCAGCGGCCCGGCTCCGCTTCCGAATGCATTTGAACTGTACCAGAATCGTCCAAATCCCTTTAATCCGATCACCACGATTTCCTTCAGCATAGATGCGTCGGACGATCTGTCCGAACAGGTCACGCTCGAAATATTCAATATTATCGGGCAAAAAGTGAAAACACTGGTTGATGAACCACTGCCGACCGGCTTCTACGAATACAACTGGGACGGTACCGACAACATGGGTTCGACAGTGGCATCGGGAATATACCTCTATCGACTCCGAATGAACGAAGCCAGTGAAACCAAAAAAATGATGCTGCTGAAGTAATCAGGGAGAGGGACACGAAATGAATAACAAGTTTTTCATACAAACTGTTCTGATGCTGGCCGCCCTGGTTCTTATGGGTGGTACCGCACTGGCGCAAACCGCGCCGCCCGTCCTCAACCCGATCGGTGCCCAGACCACCGACGAGGGCGTAAACCTGAACTTTACGGTAACGGCCACTGATGCCGACGGCACCACGCCGATCCTGTCGAGTTCAACGCCGCTGCCTGATGGCGCCACGTTTGACGCCGGCACGGGTATCTTTGATTGGACGCCATCGTCCGAACAGGCCGGTATCTATAATGTCACGTTCTATGCCAATGATGAGGCGACTGTCGACGTCGACTCGGAAGTAGTGGCGATTACGGTGAATCAGGCGACCGCTAATTGTCCGCCGGAAATGACGCATTACTGGCAGTTGAACGAAACGACCGATGCCGGGGTGTTTCTTGATGTTGTCGGCGCTGCCGATGCCACCTGCGCGACAGTCTGTCCGGTGCCGGCCACCGGCCTGTTGGGTGGAGCCCAGCAATTCGGCGGAACCGATGTCGGTTTGTCAATACCCGACGATGACACCTATGACTGGGCTGCCGGTGAAGACTTTTCAATCGAATTCTGGATGAATCGCAATGGTTCACCGACGCAGAACGAAGTGATCATCGGACGTGTCGGATCATCGAGCTGGATCGGTATTCATGCCGGTAATCCGAATGTCTCCGGGGTGCCGATCGATGCGCTCCTGTTTGCGTTTTCCGGAACATATGCATACAGCTCGACAACCGTCACCGATGGCGCCTGGTATCATGTCGCGCTTACCCGTGACGGCGCAACCGGGGAAATTCGACTGTATATTAATGGCGTCGAAGAAGATCTCGTAGTTGACGCTAAAGCCTGGTCCGGGACTGACCCGATGACGCTGGGCTGGTTCAATACCAGTGGCGGTTACCGCTACAATGGTTTACTCGATGACATTGCATTCTATGATGGTGTTCTTTCGCCGGGAATAGTCGCCAGTCATTATAACAATGGCTCTGGCAAAGAATTCTGTGAACTCAACCAGGCTCCGGTACTTGATCCGATTGGTGCGCAGTCAGTGGCCGAGAGTGACAATCTCAACTTTACTGTAACGGCTTCTGATCCGGAAGGTGTGACACCGGTCCTTTCCACCACTACGCCACTTCCGAGTGGCGCGACCTTTACGGCGGCCACGGGTGTGTTTGACTGGACACCGGGCTTCGATCAAGCCGGATCGTATGACGTGACCTTCTATGCCGATGATGGTGTTGACATAGATTCCGAATTGGTGACGATCACAGTTACGGATGTCAACCAGGCTCCGGTTCTTGATCCGATTGGTGCGCAATCAGTGGCCGAGGGTGACAATCTCAACTTTACTGTAACGGCCTCTGATCCGGATGGTACGACTCCGACATTGTCCTCTTCCACGCCGTTACCAAGTGGCGCGACCTTTACGGCGGCCACCGGTGTATTCGACTGGACGCCGGGCTTCACGCAGGAAGGCAGCTACAATGTG
>CAZGLR010000092.1:0-13327 GCA_964526635.1 uncultured Ignavibacteriales bacterium
ATCTCAAATGCCGGAGGTCGGACTCGAACCGACACGATCTTGCGATCGGGGGATTTTGAGTCCCCTGCGTCTACCACTTTCACCACTCCGGCATATCGAAGTATTCAAGTATATAAACGGCGCCATCCGGGCGCAAGAGGAAAGTTGAAGGTCGATAGCGTTTCCGTTTAAATGCCGTTCAAGCGGCTGTAGGTCGAAATCCCTTGTCGTGAGCGCCGTATGGCGCGAACGATCCCGAGCATAGCGAGGGAGGTTTCGACACAAATCTTGATGCACATGATAATTGATCTGTCGAAACCTGCTCCGCTTCGCGTCGCACCCTCACTCCGTTCGGGCAAGGGATTTCAACCTACGACTTTTTCACCATGTAAACTCAGCGAGCGCAAAAAGGAATCCCACCCCGCGGGTGGGTGGCCCGACAATGCGAAGCATTGTCGGGTTCCCGCAATGAGCCCTGGATACGGCGCGATGGCAGTTCATACTTCTCAATGCACGATCAATCTCAGCAGGACCAGGCAAAAACCCATCCTTCGGGTGGAATACGGCTTGAAAACGAGCTATTAAAGAAGCCTCACCACTGCATGGTGGGGTACCGCAGAAGAACTTTTTCCCGCCAAAGTAAGGCAGAATGGCTGCGTGAAATGCCTGCGCTAAAATCTTATTGAGCCCGACGTGTCCGCCTGATTAACATCGCTGTCGTCGTCGCTGAAGCCACCCATCGGACACGTCTCGCAGGTCTGAGTCGGGACAGTTCCGGCCGTGTAAACCTCTTCAACAACATTGATGCAGCGCTTGCCGGCCAGGAGGCCGGTCTCGGCGCAGACATCGACAAAGATAATTCCCGGCGGCGCTACAAATTCCTCAACCGGAAGATCCTGATGCGCGGCCAGCATGATCTGGGTCCAGATCGGCAGGGCATTGGCCGAACCGGTCATATTGTAGCCGATCGATAAATTATCATCGAACCCGACCCAGACCCCGGCGGTCAACTGCGGAGTATAACCCAGAAACCAGTTGTCACGGAAATCATCGGACGTTCCGGTCTTGCCGCCGGCCGGACGGGTGAAACCGCGCCATCTGGTGCCGTAGCCGGTACCACCGGGCTCCATGACCGACTGCATCAGATGGACCATGATAAAGGCTGTTTCCTCGGCCAGAACCTCTTCTTTGGGGACTACAGAATTGTCTTCAAGGATATTGCCATAGCGGTCGATGATCTTCACAATATGCCGTCGTGGAATACGAATACCGCCGTTAGGGAAGACCGTATAGGCGTTAACCAGTTCCTCGAGCCGTACTTCCGAGGTACCGATGGCCAGCGATGGTACTGCCCGCAGGGGGCTTTCGATTCCCATCTGATTGGCATAAAACACCGCCAGTTCCGGCCGAATTTTTAACAGCAGTTTAATCGCGATCATATTGCGGGATTTTTTCAGCCCTTCGCGAATTGTCATGCGCCCGAGATACTTGTCGTCAAAATTATGTGGCCGCCAGTCTTTGCTTCCGGGAATATCGAGGACGATGGAGTTATCATACATGATTGAATCCGGTGTCCAGCCGTTATCAATAGCCGCCGTATAGACAAATGGCTTAAAGGCCGATCCGGGCTGACGAGGCGCCTGGACGGCGCGATTGAACTTGGTTTTGTCGAAGTCGCGCCCGCCAACCATGACCCGTACGTTACCATTGGAATTATCAATGACAGTCGCGGCCCCCTGGATTTGTTTATATACTCGAATCGAGTCGCCGTTTTCATCAACCGTATCCCGCAGCACATAGGTGTAATCGGGATCAGTGCGTTTATGGCGCGCATCGAGTGTTGCCTGCAGCGAATCAAGATGGCTCTTCACCGCTTCCTCGGCCACCTGCTGCAACTCCCAATCGAGGGTGGTGTGGATTTTCAGGCCGCCGTTGTAAAGCATATCGGTGCCGTACTTTTCTTCAATGTACTGACGTACGAACTCGGTAAAATATGGCGCCCGGCCGAGCTGTTCCTGCGGCGGATTGATCACCAATGGTTCAGTGCGCATCGAATCCATTTGCTCTTTGGTGATACCACCGTAGGAATAATAGGCATACAGGACGCGATTACGGGCCTGCAGGGCTTTGTCCGGATTCATGAACGGCGAATTGATGACCGGGCCGGGCAACATACCGAGGAGGATCGCACAATCGGTTATCGTCAATTCCGAAACGTCTTTATCGAAAAAGACATAGGCCGCCGCCGAGATGCCGTAGGCGCGATGAAAATAATACAGGTTGAGATACATCTCGAGTATCTCGTCCTTGGAATACGTGCGCTCCAGCTTGATGGAGGTCAGCATCTCTTTGTACTTGCGTTCGAGTGTCTCACGGCGATTCAGGAAAAGCATGCGGGCCAATTGTTGTGTGATAGTCGAGGCGCCGGCCTTGATTTCCATGTGCAGGATATTATCGGCGGCAACCATGAGAATACGGCGCGGGTTAATACCCCAATGATTGTAAAATTCCTGGTCCTCGACTGCCAGGAGCATGTCGGTCAAATAGGGCGGGAATTCGGCATATGGCGTCAGGATGCGATTCTGATTGAAATATTCCTGCAGCAGGGTGCCATCGGAAGCATAAATCTTGGTCTTGAGCGGCGGCTCGATATTATACACTTCCTCAATCGAGGGCAGGTCATGAATATAAATCTGATAGGTGCGGATGCCGCCCCAGACGGTAGCCAGCAGCACGACCATAATCAGATATGGCCAGGGTCGCAGGTACCAGGGCCGCGATTTTTTGCGTTTTTTCATTTCAGCGCCGTTTATCATGCCTCAAAACCTATATCTTCACAAATCACCAGGCAAGGAAAAATGTTGCCATTCGTTTATACATTGTATATTGTCATTGGTTTAACGGTGGTCAAAATTAACTCTAAACGACCGATGTAGGTACTATGACAGACAAAGACATCAAGCACCAGCTCACTATCATCCGAAAAGGCGTCGTCGAGCTACTGCCGGAAGACGAATTTCTCGATAAGCTCAAGAATTCTATCGCCCGGAACGAACCCCTGCGGGTGAAGCAGGGTTTTGATCCGACTGCTCCGGATATCCATCTGGGGCATACGGTTGGCCTGCGTAAATTACGTCAGTTCCAGGACCTGGGCCACAAGGTCGTATTGATTATCGGCGATTATACCGGTCTGGTGGGGGATCCCTCCGGGCGTAGCGCCACCCGGCCGCAGTTGACCTATGACATTCTGATGAAAAATGCCGAGACCTACCAGAAGCAGTTTTTCAAAATCGTGGATAAGTCCAAAACCGAAGTACATTTCAATGGCGAATGGTTCAATGAAATGAAACTCCGGGAGATTATGGAACTGGCCTCAAAATTTACAATAGCACGGCTTCTGGAACGCGATGATTTCGAAAAACGATACAAAGGCGGTATCCCGATTGCCCTGCATGAATTTTTCTATCCGCTCATGCAGGCCTATGATTCGGTGATGATCAAGGCCGATCTCGAAATAGGGGCTACCGAGCAGACTTTCAACCTCATGTGCGGGCGACATATCCAGGAGGCCTATGGCCAGAAACCGCAATGCGTTCTGACGCTCCCGATCCTGGTCGGTGTCGATGGCGTCAACCGCATGAGTAAATCCCTGGGCAATTACATCGGGGTCGCGGAATCACCGCGCGAAATTTTCGGGAAAGTCATGTCGATTCCGGACAACTTGATCTATTCCTACTTCGAACTGGTGACCGAGATCTCTCTTGACGAATTGGCAGAAATCAAAGAACAGCTTGAGGCCAGTTCGGTTAATCCCATGGATATTAAGAAGAAGCTCGGTGTGATGATTGTCAATATGTATCATCAGGAGGGTGCCGGACAGCTGGCCCGTGAGGAGTTCGAGCGGGTTTTTTCTGACCACGGTATCCCGGATGATATCCCGGAATATTCAATTACGTCGCTCGGTTCACCTATATGGGTCGTAAAATTATTGACCGAAACCGGGATGGTATCATCAAATGGTGAGGCGCGACGCCTTATTAAGGGTGGCGGTGTCTATCTCGATGATAACCGTATTACCAATGATTCGCTGGAACTGGAGCTCAAACCTGACATGTTGTTTAAGGTCGGGAAACGTCGATTTTTCAAAATCATTGAATAATTGCTGAAACCGCCGGTAATTACCGCGTTATATATAGTAGGATGAAAAACTACATGTTAAAAGCCATCATGCCGGCCGCCGTATGCCTGCTCTGCTTGTCGCTCCTGCTGGGGTGCAGCGGCACCCGGCGGCCGGTGCCTGTCGAAGAAAAGCGGTCCGATACCTCGATGGAGAAAATTTCTCCGCGCGGCTATAATCATTTTGTCAATGCCACGACACTCGAGCTGTTTGGATATACCGAAGATGCTCTAAAGGAATATGCCCGGGCGCTGGTGTATTTCCCCGATTCACCGACTATCCGTACTGATTATGCCCGCCTCTTGTTCCGTTCTCATCGTATTCCGGAAGCGCTGGAACAGGCCAGGAAAATAGAGCCGAAAACCTCGGATGTTCATCTCCTGCTTGGTGATTGTTACCGGCTGACCGGCCAGAACGATATGGCCATGTTTCATTACCGTGAAGCGGTCGCTCTCGATACGGAAAATATCAATGCGTACTGGTACCTGGCCGGCTATTATCGTGAACACGCCAAGCCGGATTCGGCCATCGAGATGTATTATGAACTGGCTCGCTTGTCGGATTCATATCGGATATATCAGGAGTTGGGCACCCTTCTCGGTCAGAATCGGCGATATGAAGAAGCACTGGATGCCTTCCGTCGGGCTATTGTACTCGACGCCGACAATGATAACGTCACCGCCTGGCTCGGACTGGCGGCGACCTACGATGCTATGGACTCTCTGGCGGCTGCCGAACGGGCTCTTGATGAGGCTGTCAAAATAGACAAGTATGATGTCCGCATCTTCCGCCAGATGCTGGCCATGTATCTTGATCGCCAGGATCTGGCCAAATCAATTGAGGCCTCGGAAAAACTGGTTTCGCTGGTGCCCTCGGACTGGGTGGCACAGCGACGGCTGGGCGTTTTGCTTTACTCCGACGGTCAGCTTGACCGGTCCGATTCGTTGTTTGCTGAACGGATCGAGTTTGGTGATGACAATGTGTTGAATCTCTTTTACCGGGGCCGGATCGCTTTTGAACAGGGGCGCCTTGATGATGCTCTCGATTGGTTCCGCACAGTGACATCGGAGGAGCCGGTTTTTATCGATGGCTGGTTGAATCTCGGTTTTGTTTATCGGGAACTGGATAGAATCGACACATCGATTGACATTCTCATGCAAGGCGTCGATGTCGCGGTGGAAACCGAAGATAAGACGCGTATGCTTTTTGCCCTCGGCGCCGCCCAGGAACGCGGCGACCGTTTTCACGATGCTGTCGAAACGTTCAAGACATTGATCGAAATCGACTCAGCCCATGCCCCCGCCCTGAATTATCTTGGTTACATGCTGGCTGACAACGATCAGCAATTGAGCTACGCCCTGGAATTGATCGAACGGGCGATTGCGCTTGCGCCTGACAATGGCGCCTATATCGACAGTTACGGCTGGGTGCACTTTAAGCTGGGCAATTATCAGGAGGCGCTGGCTGAACTGCAGCGGGCGGCCGAATTAATCGATACCGATGCCGTTATTTTTGAACATCTGGGTGATGTTCATAACGCTTTGGGCAATGACATCGAGGCCGAAAAATATTATCGTCGGGCGCTGGAAATCAATCCCGACAGTCTGGATATCGAGGAGAAACTCAAGGATTGAGTGACGGGGTGCAAGTCTCCCGGCGGTATGTTTACGCCGTTTTAATTCTCTTTCTATTGATCGGGTGTGCCAAGGTATTACCCCCGCCGGGCGGTCCACCGGATACTACACCGCCCGTTTTGACAGAATCGTTTCCACCCAGCGGTATGGCCAATGTCCCTCGTGATTCATCGATATACATCAACTTTTCAGAACGGCTTGACCAGAACTCGGTTGACCGGTCTGTCTTTATTTCACCCGTCTCGGAACCCAAACCACGGATTAGTTACAAGGGTGACGCGATAAAAATTTCCTATTCCGATGGTCTCGATTCAAATACGACATATGTCATCACACTGGGAACTGACCTGAGAGATCACCATAATGTGCCTCTGGATCAGGCTGTCACCATTGCTTTCTCCACCGGATCGAAAATCGATTCCGGAACGATTGCGGGGCGGGTTTATCGTTCGGGAAAACCGGCCACGAATATCACGATGGCGCTTTTTGACCGTCATCCCGATTCCATCTCCGGCCCGATTGATTCGGCCCTGGCCGGGTATATTACGCAAAGCGGGGAAAATGGTGCTTATCGTTTTGAGTATCTCTCGAAGCGACCGTATTACCTGGCCGCATTCGATGACCGCAATAAAGACCGGTACATCCAGCCCCTTCGCGAAGCAGTCGGAGTACCGGCGTTTATCCCGGAGATAACCCGGGAAAATAACATCATCCCGGAAGTCAATATCAGACTGCATCAGCAGGATACGTCGAAAATCTCCATCCGGTCGGTAACTGTCAACGCCGACGGCCTCCTGCGACTAAGGCTGAATCGCACTATTGATGAAACTGCAGTGACGGGGTTATTGGCCGAAAGCAATTTGTTTAAGGCCGGGACTGAAGATGCCCGTGAGATCGAGGATATCGGAACGCTGTCTGAATACCCTTCCTCAGAATTTTCGCTTATTCCATCGACCGAACTGGCTGATACATCATATACGCTTCGTTTGAGGCCTGAGGACGGCATAGTCGCTGCGACCGATAGTCTTGGGGTGATGACCTTCGATTTCACTTATGAATCACGGCCCGACGAGAAGCCGCCGTCGCTGGTGTCGATTTTTCCTCCCGAAAACGGCAAAAATATTGAGCCGACCGCGGAATTCTTTGTGCGTTTTACCGAACCGGTGGATTCGCTGGCGGTGCAGGCCGCCTTTGCCTTATTGCCTGCCGGGGGAGAGACGAGCCTGGTTGTGCTTGAGCCGGTCGATGCCTTCTCGTTTCGGGGAAGCTTTAACCCTGGACTGGAATACGGACGCGATTATGTGATGGTTATGTATGAACGATTTATACGAGATCTGGCCGGCAACGCCCTCGGTGATTCGACAGACAGCTATCTGTTTTCAACTATAGGGATGGATACGCTTGGACAATTCAGCGGTGTTGTCCGCATTGATAGTCCATTGTGGAGCGGAGCCGATGCCTATATTACGTTCTCGCCCTCGACCGAGGGGGAATTCAAAGAAATCATGGTACAATCGGAGGATGGATCGTTCTTTACTGACATGATACCCGGATATTACTCGATTTCAGCTTATCTTGATATAAATGGAAACGGACAATATGATTTCGGGACAATACGGCCCTATACCTTCGCCGAGCCGTTTGTTGTCCTGCCGGATACATTTCGTGTACGGACTCGCTTCGAAACCGCCGGACTGCAAATCGAATTCAAATAAAAAAAAGCCGCCCGAATCGAGCGGCTTCTCAAATAAAATTTCTTTAAAGTCTTACTGGAGTTCGCCCCATAGTTTCATAACGACCTTGCGCTGTTTGGCATAGGACGTCTGGGGTTCATCCATCGTCTGGGCTTTCTTTTCGCCGTGGCTGACCGTAAAGATGCGATACAGATTGACGCCATAGGTATCGACCAGATAGTATTTGGCCGCTGCAGCCCGCCATTGGCCCAGTGACTTGTTATAGGCCTTGTCGCCGGTAGGATCGGTGAAGCCTTCGATTTCCATGACGGTCGAGCGATCAGCGACCATTTTGTCACCACCCTCGTCGATCTTGGCCTTGGCTTCTTCGGTCAGTTCACTGGTATTGAAATCATAATAGATTTCAGCCGACCAGATAACAACATAATCCTCGAAGCCCTTGGCTTGATTAAGCGCCTGCGTGGTTTTGGTTTCGAGTTCCCGGGTCAACGCCTGAAGGCGTTCGAGAACTGCATCATTTTCTTTAACCTGATCTTCGACAGTATTCAAAGCTGTCTGGCTGCGCTGGCGCTCCTCGGCAATCGCCTGATCGACGTAGCCTTTGGATGCACACCCGGCCAGCAGCACCAATGCCAGTAATAGTACCATGCCGCCTGCGTATTTCGAAAACAACTTCATATCCTCCTCCATAAGTGATTATTCAGCAAGGCCTACGCAAAAAAACGATGCAGCGCTGCCTTGTCAAGTCTTTTTAAGAGATTACTGCTTAATCGCACCGGCGGTTAAACCGGCAATAATCTGACGCTGAAAGACCAAAAAGACTGCCAGAATGGGGATCACTGACACCATCGAGCCCGCCATAAGCCGCGGCCAGTCAATCGCCTGATACCCCAAAAGCATGGCCAGCGCCACCGGCAGGGTGCGAAACTGATCGGATGATGTCAGAATAAACGGAAACAAAAAACTGTTCCAGTTGGTCATAAAAACCTGAATGGCCAGTATCGCCAACGCCGGCCGGCATAACGGCATAACAATCTGAAAGATAATACGTAACTCCCCGGCACCATCGATACGCGCCGCCTCCTCAAGGGATACCGGCAAAGTCGAAACATACTGCCGAACCAAAAATATACCGATCGGATTCACCAGCCATGGCAGGATAAGTGCCCAGTAACTGTCGAACAGACCCAGCTTATTCATCAAAAGATACATGGGTATGATGATAATATGTGCCGGGACCATGAGGACAATCAGGACAGTGTAGAACCAGAAACGGTGCCCCATAACCCGATGTCTGGCCAGGGCATATCCACACATAAAGCAGAACAGCACATTGCCCAGCGTGACTATACATCCGACAAAAAGGGAGTTGAACAGATATCGACCGAAATTCGCGGCAGTGAAAATATAACCGTAATTGCCCAGCGTAAGTGAGCCGGAAACAGTTCGAATACTCGTTATCGCCATCCAGACAAGCGGGAAGACCATTATGATCAGCAACACGATCAGCAGACAGTATTTGACAAACATTCGGGCTGTCATCTCAGGCAGACCATTCTGTTTTCAGGAGTTTAAGCTGAATAATCGAGGCGATGCCGATAATGGCGAAAAGTATATACGCCGCCGCCGAGGCATAGCCGAAATCAAAACGGCGAAGACCGTTTTCATAGACAAAATACACGCCGGTATACGTGGCATTGAGCGGGCCGCCTTTGGTCATAACGAAAATTTCCACGAAGACCTGAAATGATTTAATACTGTTGATGACCACGACAAAGACTGTCACTGGTTTGAGCATCGGCAGCGTAATGTACCGAAAACGCTGCCAGGCATCGGCGCCGGCGATGCGGGCCGATTCATATAACTCGGTTGGAATCGTCTGAAGCCCGCCCAGGAAAAGCAGCATGTAATACCCTGAAGCCATCCAGATATCCATTGCCATAATCGCCGGCAGCGCGGTGGCTTTGGAAAGCAGAAAGCCATTGGCCGGCGGCGTCAGACCGATCATACCGGCCAGAGTATGCAGATATCCGCCCCGGGCATAGAGATTCGAAAATATAAGTGCGATGACGACCAATGAAGTTATCGACGGCATAAAATAGGCTGCGCGGAAAAATGTCCGACCGCGAAATCGTTCATTTAGCAGCAAAGCCATTCCAAGAGCGATTACAGTCGTAAACGGTATCGTCCCGACGACAAAAATAAAACTGTTGATCAGGGCGGTAATGAAATCCGGATCACGAAACAGCCGGATATAGTTCGAAAGCCCGATCCATGACGTACGATCATCCAGAAGCCTATAATCGGTCAGACTGATAACAAATGAATACACCAGGGGAAACAGCCAGAAAACAAGAAATGTGGCGATCCATGGTGAAAACAATAGCCATCCGCTCATTGGCCGCCGAAGTTTCATCGGTCGAGAATTTCCTGAATCTGAATATTTGCTTCCATCAGGGCGCTTTTTGGTGTCTTGGCCCCGAACAGTGCGGCCTCAATCGCCTTTTCCAGCCGATCCTCGATATACACCCATTGGGGATGAGACGGCGTCATTCGAGCTGAATTGATCTGGCTGGCGAAGGTAAGAAAATGCGGATTGGAGGTGAAAAATGGATCCCTGGCAGCATCAATTGACGAGGGATTGGCGGTTTGATTGGCTTTACAGAATTTTAACTGATTGGCCGGGCTGCAGATGTGTTTGATTAGTGCTACCGCAGCGTCTTTTTTATCTGATCGTTCATTGACCACCAAATATTCACCTCCGGCAAACGAGACCGAGCCCTCGGGACCATTGGGGCCGGGAATAATAAACGTCGCGAAGGGGAAACCGGGTTTTTCGTTGGTGAGCCGTTTGAGCAGCCAGTCGCCAGAGATGACAAACCCGATGCGGCTGTCAAGGAAAGCATCTTCCAGGCGCCGCTGAGTATCTGTGATGCCGGTCCGGCACAAAGCGATATAATACTCGAGGGCGGTATGTGCCTGCTTGCTGTCGAGCATCGCAGTGGCGCCGTCATCGGATAGAACCTGCCCACCGGCTGACCAGAGAAACGGCAGAAATTTCTTATAGAGCCGATGTTTTTCGGCAGCATTGGAGGCAAATCCATAGGTGTCCCGGTCGATCTCATTGATTTCAGCAGCAGCCTCAAGCAAATCACTCCAGGTTCGAGGCGACCAGGTCGAGTCAAAACCGGCCTGTTCCAGCAAATCGGTATTGGCAAACAGCACCCGCGTCCCGAGAATCCAGGGGAAGCCATAGACAGCGCCATCGATAGTTACCGGCTGCCACATAAGATATTGATTTTTTATATCAGCGACGGCACCGGAAATATCTGCCAGGTGCCCCGTGGTGGCGAATTCAGCGATCCAGTCCGAACCGAGTTCGATTATATCCGGTCCCGATTTGGCTGAGAGGGCGACAGCGATTTTATCGTGACCATCGGCCCAGGTTAAATCGATGATCTCGACGTTCCATTCGGGGTTTTCAGCCTCGAATTCGGCAATGATTTCGGTGATCACCGGACGGATCTGAGTATCGGTCCAGAATTGCCACCAGGTTATTGTGCTATCCGGGGCTTTGGGGGTGCCACAGGAGGCGATTAATAGTATCGCCAGCAGAGAAATTGCTATATATAAACGCATAAATCGATAATTGCGGCTTGGATTTGTGATGTCAACATGAAACTTTGGAGTGAGTACTACACGTATACGTAGGTAAGAGAAGAGAATGACCTGCAAGTTCTGCAAAGTAAAGATGCGCGAAGAGAAAAGATCGTTTCACAAAAAACGCAAATGGATTTGTCCGCAATGCGGCCGTATCAGGATGCAGCCGGTCAAACCCGTCAGCGACAAGAAACGATCCGGGTAGCATCTGGAAAGAGTGTAGATGCCCGACCAGTGTGAACTCCGAATCGGAACATCCGGCTACAGTTTTGAGGATTGGCGTGGAAATTTTTATCCGGCGCGGATTCAAAAGGGCAAAATGCTGGATCATTATCAGGCCTATTTTACTACCGTTGAGATAAATTCAACCTATTACCGCATTCCTCACCCGGCGGTTTTTTATAATATTGTTAAGAAAACCAAACCGGAATTCGAATTCATAATCAAAACTCATCAAACTCTGACTCATCTGCGGCAGGATATTGAAAAGTCTTCTGCCGATCTTCTTGAGGCAGTCAGGCCGATCGCCGAACGCGGACAGCTCAAGGGCCTTCTGGCCCAGTTTCCCTGGTCATTCAAATTTACCATGCGCAACCTTCAGTATCTGCAAATCTGCCGGGAGATGACTCAGCCCTGCGAACTTTATATCGAATTCCGGCATTCCTCGTGGCTCAATGACCGCACCTACGATACCATGAAAAATCTGGGGCTGCGCTATGTCTCGGTCGATGGCCCCCGTCTGCAGGGCCTTTTGCCGCCGGAGCTCAAAACAATCGGCGATATCGCCTATATCCGTTTACACGGCCGAAATGCCGAAAAATGGTGGGATGGCGGCAGTCTCCGCTACGACTACAATTACTCGCGGGACGAACTGGAGGAATGGAAATCAAGGATCGATACCTTAAAGAGTGAGGCCACCAAAAAGGTGTTTATTTTCTTTAATAACTGTCATCTTGGCCAGGCTGTAAAAAATGCCCGTGAAATGATGCGCATGTTCGACATGATCTGAGTTTTAGTTGACAGAATCCACAGGCACACAATAGAATGGCGGAAGTATGAACAACTACCTTGAACTACGCGGCATCAGCAAGACTTACGGCAAGAAGGTGGCTGTCGATCACCTCGATCTGGTTGTGCCCAAAGGAGCTATTTACGGCATCATCGGGCCTAATGGCGCCGGGAAGACCACCACGATCCGGATGATCATGAACATCATCATCCCGGATACGGGAGAAATCCTCGTCGAGGGTAAACCGACCGCCACCGATTTCAAAAACCGCGTCGGCTATCTCCCCGAAGAGCGCGGCCTGTACAAAAAAATGACCCTGAAGGAAGTTATCACGTACATGGGACGCCTGAAACAGGCTTCAAAAAAACATATTGATGAAAAGATAGACTACTGGCTCGAACGTATGAAACTGGCCGATTATAAAAATCAGAAGGTCGAAGAGTTGTCAAAAGGTATGCAGCAGAAACTGCAGTTTATCACGACCCTGATTCACAACCCGGAGATAATCATCCTCGATGAACTTTTTTCCGGTCTCGATCCGATCAACATCGAATTGATTAAAGACGTTATTCTCGAACTGAAACAAGAAGGACGGACCATCCTTTTTTCAACGCATGTCATGGAACAGGCCGAGAAACTGTGTGAGCATATCTGCATGATCAGCGGTGGTAAAAAAGTTCTCGATGGTCCCCTCAGTGATGTCAAAAATACATATGGCAAGAAGACCATACAGATTGAAATCGATGGCGACGGTTCGTTTCTCGAGACGTTGCCGGGTGTCACCGGCGTGAGCCGTTTCACCAACTACTTCGAATTGACTCTTGAGGACCTGTCCCATTCAAGCGATATTCTCAAGACTATTGCCGACCGGGTAAAGGTCAGGCGCTTCGAGATGATTACGCCATCGCTATATAACATCTTTATCGACAAGGCCGGCGCGCCCGTGCCCGAGCAGGAAGTAGCCGGGGAGGAGGTGAGCCGTGGATAAGTTCTTCACTATTCTCAAGACCGAGTATCTGCAAGTCGTCAAAAAGAAGTCCTTTTTGCTCGGTGTTATCCTGACTCCGGTTTTTATGATCCTGATAACCATGCTGCCCGCCCTGTTGGCGACCAGAACCGGCGCGGGAAAAGTCAGCTATGCCGTCATCGATGCCGATGGCCGCGGTATCGGGCA